>JBFYZC010000082.1:0-7427 GCA_041309705.1 Bacillota bacterium
ACCAAAAAATATCAGAAACAGCCAGTGCTCATCAAAGAAGTGCATACCGAACTTACTGTCCCAAATATTAAACAGTTTTATCTCGAAGTACGCGAAATCAATAAATTAGACGTACTCTCTCGCTTAATTGATGCAAATAATTTTAAATTATCTTTAATTTTTTGCAACACTAAAAAAAGAGTGGATGAACTAACCTCAAATCTCCAAGCACGTGGTTATCTTGCCGAAGCACTTCATGGTGATATGAGTCAAGCACAACGTGATAAAGTCATGAATAAATTTCGCAAAGGCACCATCGATATGTTAATCGCCACCGATGTGGCAGCACGTGGTATTGATGTTGATGACATCGAAGCTGTCTTTAACTACGATCTTCCTAATGACGAAGAATATTATGTTCATCGTATCGGGCGCACTGGTCGCGCTGGTCGTAACGGACAAGCCTTTACTTTTGTCGCAGGACGTGGCATTTATAAATTAAAAGACATTCAACGCTATACGAAATCAAATATTCTCCCACTTAAACCACCTTCATTAATTGATGTCGAAGAGAAAAAAGTACATTGCGTACTGGAAAATTTAAAGACAACACTTAATTCAGGTAATCTTCACAAATATATCACCTACATTGAAAAGATGATTGAAGAAACTACCAACAGTGTCGAACCTGAAAATTACATTACCACCCTTGATATCGCGGCTGCTTTTTTAAAAATGTCTATCGGGCAACCCGCTGCTACTCCTGAACCAATTGTCATCCCCAAACCAAAAGAAGCTAAAAGCTTCTCCAAAAGAACACAAAAAACTGCCTTTAATAAAAGACGATGAACAGATTCATCGTCTTTGTTTTTACTTTAATAAAAATTCTTGTTTTTCACTAATCTTTTGGTTATAATCATAACTGAATTTTACGTCAAGCGAATCGAGGTCAAAATTGAAAAACATCATAAAAAATATTCCCGTCAAGCTCAATCAGGAGCTCATATTAAAAATTGATAATTATGGTCACGAAGGCGAAGGAGTCGGACGGCATCAAGATTTCACTATCTTTGTTAAAGGCGCTCTCCAAAACGAGCTAGTCAAGGTAAAAATCACTGAAATCCGAAAAAATTTCGCTCGTGGATTGATTCTCGAAATCATCGAACCATCTTCTGATCGGACTACCACCCCTTGTGTCTGGGCTACTAGCTGTGGGGGATGCCAACTTCAACATCTTGAATATCATGCACAGCTCGCTTTTAAAGAACAGATTGTTCAAAACGCACTGGCACGAATTGGCGGTCTAGCGGAAATTAAAATCAACCCGATCATTGATATGAAAAACCCCTGGTCATACCGGAATAAAGCCCAATATCCCTGGGGGGTTTCAGAGAATCTTCCTGTAGTTGGCTTCTATCAACATGGCACTCATCAGATTATTCCGCACACCAATTGTTTGATTCAAAATTACACTAATAATAAAATAATTGCCAAAGTATTAGAATTAGTGCGTAAATACCAGCTCTCAATCTATCAGGAAACGACTAACACTGGTTTTCTGCGTCATACCTTAATTCGCAGCAACCAGAATGCTACTGAGCTGATGGTGGTCTTGGTCACCAATGGTGAAAATTTTCCTGCAGGAAAAAAACTTGCCACCGAACTAAGTGCAGCATTTCCAGAGATCAAAAGCATTCTCCAGAATATTAATACCAAGCCAGGTAATGTGATCCTAGGAGCTAAAACCAGACTACTCTGGGGTCAAGAATATATTGTCGATCAGCTTAATGGTCTGAAGTTTCAGATTAGTGCAAAATCCTTCTTCCAGGTCAACCCCACCCAAACCGAGATTTTATATCAGCAAGCTATTCAAGCGGCTAGTCTTACTGGTCAAGAAACCATCCTTGATGCCTACTGCGGTGTGGGCAGCATCAGTCTGCATCTGGCACAAGCAGCCACAAAAGTTTATGGGATTGAAGTTGTTCCCGAGGCAATTGAGAACGCCATTACTAATGCTACTCTCAATCAGCTTCATAATCTTGAATTTCTGGTCGGCGAGGTCGAAAAAGTACTCCCAGATTTGATTGAGCGCGGAGTAAATTTTGACGTAGCAGTAGTCGATCCGCCCCGTTCTGGATGTGCAGCAAGTGTTCTAGAAAGTTTTCATGCCGCAAAAATCCCGCGAATTATCTACGTCAGTTGCAATCCCAGTACCCTTGCTAGAGATCTAAAAATTCTGACTGAATTTGGTTATCAGATCAAACTGGTACAACTAGTAGACATGTTTCCCCAGACTTATCATGTGGAGTGTGTGGTTTTGGTGGAAAGATCACTCATTCCATAAAGTCTTGTATACCAAAGAGGGAAACAGAAATAAAACATTTAAAAAGAGGTGGCTCTGATGGAAAAATATGAAGAGTATTCTGAAGAGAAATTACAGGAAATCACGAATAAAGTATCCAGATGGATTGAAGACTTTAAAAAAAGTCCTGGATATTTGGGTTTATCTCAATCCCAACAAGATGAAGCAGGATTTATTATTGCTACCTTTGCTGAACTGATGTATAACTATTATGAACTGAAGCCAGAAAAATGGAACGGAAAATCCTTAGAAGAATGCTGTATCGATCTTTTTCCCCGTAAGATCTCAGCCGGAATAGAGTTTTACGAAGCAGTGGAACCAGTACTAACTACGTTCTTTGAATTCATGCAGTATAACCGGTTAATTACCAATGCTAAACAGTTAACAATACAGCTTAAGAAAGTATCTCCTCAAATGATTGCTATCGCCAATAACCCCGCTAATTGGGGTCCAGCCAAACAGATAATGCTGGGAGCGTTTGAGGAAGGTATTGATCCTACGGATCAAGAGGCGATAAATCAATATATGATGACTTATAATCAAAAAATGATACAAAATAGAAATAATAATAGTATCCGAACCGTGACAAAGGTGGGTCGTAATGAACCATGCCCCTGCGGCAGCGGAAAAAAGTATAAGAAATGTTGCGGGGGAGCGAAATAATTATCCAATAAATAGAAGTAATAAATGTTTCAAAATGATTGGCAGGCGGTTCAACCCCTCATTTTTGGAGTACAAGTGTAAAAATGAACAAATATTACAGTGTAGCTAATTATTTTACGGTAATTTAAAATTGATTTGCCAACTACACTTTTACTACAAAAGGTTTTGGCTCTTATCGGAAACCGGACTGATGGAAAACAATAGAATAAACTGATATAACGCTAAATAAAAACGGAGATCATCACAATGTCAAAAATCAAAGCAGCAAAAAACATCAATATAAATAGACTCATTGATGAAGCAAAATGCTATCAGACGGTAAGAGAATTAAGATGGAACACCGGCTTAAGCTGCCCACGTTGTAATTCAAGGAACGTCCGAAACACGATAAGAGCCAAGATATTTATAAAACTCTCTATTTTCCCAATCATCACTGACGTATAATAACGCATTTGTTAGAGACACACTGCCATGTGTCTCTACATGAATCCAGGGCAACCACAGGGGGTTGCCCCTACATTTCTCGCCTGATCTTTTACAAAATTCTTCCTCTCTCCCCAAGGCTTAACCTTAGCTTGTATGTATCTTAAAACCAACAGCGACTCATAAGATCCTTAAAATTTAAAAATACTAAACATTAGCCCAGAAACCTCATCTCCAAAGTCGGAAACTCTTTCTCCAAAGTTGGAGATTAAATTTCCTAAGTCGGAGATTGTTTCTCCAAGATAAAACAGATCTTCAACGCCAAAATAAATCTCGACTCTCGCTTCACGCATCTTACCTCCACAAGATGGAGCATGATTACTGGCGTGAATTTGGCATCGAGGATAAACATTAAGTTTGTAAATAGAAAAAAACAGCCATCGCAGCTCGAAGGCTTTGATGGCTGGGAAGAAAATATTCATCTTAAAACTAATTCTACATATTCTTTAAAATTTTCTACAATCGCTTGAAAAAGTGGTCGATCTCCTTTCTCGTACAATTCAACTTCTTTCAACAGCTTAGAATCTAGTTCTTTTCGATATACTATTTCTCTATTCCAAACTTCTACATCTAAGCTTTTCATCGCAACCTCGGAATTTTCCCAGATCAAAGTAAAAGGTGGAATTGCTCCAAAACCTCCACAAAAGCAATCTCTAAGACTTAAAAAATCAAAACCATAATAGCCACCCGCGCCATTAATCGCCTCACCCAAGGCACAAAAAAAAGCTGGATAATCTGTTACATATGAGCCATCCAAATAATAGGTTTCGTTCATTTTATCTTTATGTTGTAATTTTACTTTACAGTTATATTTTTTTACTATCTCCAACCATCCACGACGCTCTTTTTCAGTAAGACAAACCCATTGGTTTTTGCTTAAAGGAGAATCTTTTCTCCACAATTCCCATAATTCCAAAGTCTCAGGTGATGCTATATCTGTTAATATTCCAATTAATTTAAAATTAATTAAACCTTCAACAAAGCCTTTCTTATGGTAATAAATCGGTTCTCTAAAGCAAAACCAATATGAACCTATATCCTTTCCATCAATATTGATAATTGTAATATACACATTGTTTATATACATTTTAGTCTCTTTAATATACCTTTTAAAATTATCCTCAAAATAAAATTTAGTAAGTATTATTTCATGAAATTTTTGACCATCTATCCAAATATATTTATCTCCAGATAATCCTAAAATATCTTCACAATATCCAACTACTAAACCACTTTCATCATCCACTATCGAAAATTTAATCGGCGTAGATAAATTACAATCCATCAAAGTTTCCCTCCATCTGGATACCAAGGTTCAGGAAATAATTTTGGTTTTGAATAATCATGTTCTACAACATATCCCATTCTTCCATCAGGTCTCTGTAAAATTCTATGTTTTGTGCCCGGTACATCCCATTCTAAAGAACCATCCCAAACATTTCTCCCACCATTGGTAGTTTGTTTCAGCTCTGTTGCTCTAAAAACCTTTTGCTGCCCAGTTATAGGATCTATTCTAGGAGTTCCATTGCCAAGAAGAATTTCTTCATATTGATTACGAATTAATTTTGGAATTGGATTGGAAGATGATAGAACTCTTCTTGCTTCACCATCAAGTCTTAAAAATCCACCTTCTTCAGTCAAAGAAATAGCTCTAGCAGCACTCCCAACTCTTCTCAGCAAAGCAGGATCTTTAACTGCAGCCGTCTTCGCCACACCATACAGTGCAGTCAAAGTCATTACTGATTTACTAATTTGAAGAGAGAAAAAGCCAGCCATCGCGACACTAAGGCTTTGATGGCTGGTGGATTTTGATAAGTCTACTCAACTAAAACAAATTCAAATCCACTTATTTTAGTCTTTTTAGATTTCTCAAAGAAAAAGAATGTATAATTATCATAATTTATAAAATGGTTCTGGAAACCAAATACATCACCATTCAAAGTCCTCGTCTCGCCTTCATGATAATATACCTCATTTGCTTTTGTCCTTAAATACATAGATACTTGTTCGAATGTCCACTCCATTTTTACTGGTTCAAAAATAACATTTAATTCACCTAAAATATCATTTTTAAAATCAAATTTTTCTCCACCAATCTTAAAATATGCTTCCAAATATTTTCTTTCGATAAAATAGTAAACACTCAATGCATACTCACCTTCATCGCCAAATTGAACTCTATTATTGTTCACTATTTTAAACATATTAGAAGAATACGACAATAAGAACCCATTACCCATATAATAAGCTGGTCTTTCCCCAAGTTTAAATAATGGTGAATTAAACTGTTTAAAAATTTCAGAAACTGGTGTGAATTTTTTGATAGATAATAGATTTATTAAATCCATAAAGCTAAACACCTCATATTTCTAATAATTTACTATTATCTCATAAATTAACCACTTAATCTAGCAAGCTCCTTCATTGCTTTATGTCGTAACTTTTGATTTGCCAATTTCTTTTCCACTATCAAACTCAGGGTATTTTTTAACAATTTTCTCTTTTTATCTGGCAATTCATCATACCATGCAAAAGCCAATTCTGTCCAATATAGCGAATCATCTTCCAATGTTGCTTTAATTATCTTATCATATGGAAATATCTCATCAATATCAACATTTATCTGATATAAAGCAAAGAAAGATTTTAATTCTTCGTGAATCTCGGAAAGAGGTCTTTCAAGTAGTACTTTAACACGTATAAAAGATTTATCTTCTTTTAAAACATCCAATCCAGTTGCTAACTCAACAACCCATTCTCCATTTTCAGCTAACCCTATACTTCCTCCCTCTTGCCAACATTGAAGTATCGGAATCCATCGCACAGATTCTTGTGTCCCTATTAGATAATTATTTTTATACATTCCACTTGCAATGATTGACTTAATTATTAAATTCACTTCCATACATCTACTTCCTCCAACTCTAATGATTAATTGTTAGTCCGTAATTTTGCATAAGGAAGATTTCTTTTTCTTACTCCTTCAAAAATTCATTGTCCCACTTTTCTCGATATGGTTTTATGTATATTTTTTATCTGTGCACGAACTGCTACAAATATACGATGAAAACCCACCATAAAATATGAAAAATAATTGATTTCTTCGTCCAATTCCAAACCTCCTAATAGCCAATTTGTACATCAACTGCTCGACCATTTTGTATAGCATCATTAAGACGATGATGACCATCTAACACATTGCCATTCTTATCAACAATTATTGGTTTTCCTCCACCATATTTAACAGCATTCTTCTGCCTAGTTGGATCTAAATGTTTTCCGAGTGAAAAGACATACGAGCGAGCTCGCTTGTTACTGAGGCGTTTCTCATAGATTACTTCCGTACCTTCAAAGATGTAATGCGTGGTGCTTCCTTTAGCTTGCTTGACTACACGTAGTCCATCCCGATTTATAACACCAAAGATTTCAGATTCCGTCTGCGCAAAAATCCCCAAAACCGTTGGATATTTTGCTTGACCTCATCTTAATCTTTTAGGCGTTATTACACCATACTCTGCTACTAGGTTACCATCTTTTTTCACCTTAATCAAGCGGTTTGTCAGATCATATCGATACTAGTACTCACTGCCATCACTGGCAATGGTGTCAAAGTCAATCCGTTCGCGCCACAAAAGAAAAGGACTGGAATCTTGTTACAATTCCAATCCACGATAAATACTTTCTTACTTTCTTTTCAAAACATTAGTTTTTATAAGTATTTCAGTAACTTACGCTATACAAAGTAATATTTTTAATTTTTGCTTTTACAAAAGAACCTACCTCAAATGAATCTCCTCGAGCTATTACTGGAACAATACTATCTCCCATTCTTATAATTGTATATCCATCGTCATCTATGGATTCAAAAATTCCTGTTAATTGCATAACTCCATTATCCATGAAAATTCTTAGTTCTTTTTCATCTGTTCTAACAATATCG
>JBFYZC010000083.1:0-4455 GCA_041309705.1 Bacillota bacterium
AATTGACTACGTTGTTTAGGTCAAGACACCTACAGATGCGCGTTCTAGTTTGTAGCAACTGTCGTTAGTGGTTAAAAGTTCTGAGGGTAAGGAACGGTGCTGCTAGCTTAACAAGCCTTTATAACATTGGCGAAGAACAACTAACGGGTTTGCTAGTTCCTGATTGACTTCTTTTTAGTCAATGTAAAAACTAGCACTAAAAATTTAAACTAGAAAGGCGGGAAAGGCGCATTCCTCCCAGTGACTAAAGTCATGGGTTTCCTGCGTCGAATTTCATGAGAGTAGCGAAAGAAATAGCGACCAAGGAACGTATTTTAAAAATTGCCTTGCAAGAGTTTATCCGTAAAGGATATCGCGAAACTTCATTAAGTCAAATTGCGAAGCAAGCGGGATTAACTAAGGGTGGAATCTATCACTATTTCTCTAGTAAAGATGATCTCTACTACCAAATATTAACCGATTATTTTAAAAATGAGCGTCGAACGAGAGTGTTTTGGCTAGATCAGCCATCGCTACGGTTTAAAGATTTACTTTGGAGTGGTTTTGCAAGTATTGAGATTCAGAAAAAGGAACTGCAAGAGCTGATTGGCTCAAATGATGATGATTTGATTCTGGCTTTTTATAGTTTTCTTTATGAAGCAACTAGGCGTTATCCAGAGTTTCAAGCGGTTATCGATCAGTATGATCAGCACAAACGGGGACTTTTAGCGGCGGCGATTGTTAAAGCACAAAATTCAGGGGAGATTCGAGAAGATCTAGACGCGAAGATGATTGCCTTGGAATTCGATTTATTATTACAACAGTTACAGTATTTAAGTTTTGTCAATCCAACGATTAAAAGTGAACCAGAGATTTTCAAACAACTTTTCGAGAGTTACTGGCTGAGATTAGTGAAATAAATTTTTTTGTACCCAACATACCTACCGGTAGGTATTAATAATTAAAATGATAAGGAATGATAATGAATGCAACAATGGTTTAAAGAGGTTATTGTCTATCAAATTTACTTACGCAGTTTTTTTGACAGCAATCAAGATGGGATTGGGGATTTACCGGGAGTAATGGCTAAACTTGATTATCTTGCCGAATTGGGGGTCGATGTAATCTGGCTCAGTCCATTTTGTAAATCACCGAATCAGGATAATGGGTATGATGTCGCGGATTATTATCAGGTAATGAAGGAATATGGAGAATTAGAGGATTTTCAATGTTTAGTGCAAGAAACCAAGCGGCGTGGGATGAAGATCATGATGGATCTGGTGTTGAATCATACTTCCGACCAGCATCCGTGGTTTTTAGAAGCATTAGCAGATCCAAATAGTCCAAAGCGAGATTACTATCATTGGGTTCAAGCTAAATCAGGAAAGGAACTGCCGAATAATTGGGATTCATATTTCGGTGGAGCAGCCTGGACATATGATAGCAAAAGCGAAGCCTATTACCTGCATCATTTTACCAAATATCAACCTGATCTGAATTGGGAGAATCTTTTAGTGCGTGAAGAAATAAAGTCAATGGTGGAATGGTGGATTGGGCAAGGAGTGGAAGCATTTCGGTTGGATGCGATTCATCAGATTGGGAAACCTGCAGGATATCCAGATGCACCATTGGCAACTGAACATTGGCCCTTCTGTAATTATTGTAATACCAAAGAAACACATCAGTACTTACACGAGCTTGCCCGGGAGGTCTTTTTACCTCATGAAGTAATGACGGTGGGTGAGACTGGTGGAACTTCTCCGGAAACTGCGGCTTTATATGTTAATCAGGCGCGGGAGGAATTGCAGATGATCTTTCACTTTGACCACCTAGGTTTGAAAGAATTCTCAGCGGCAAAATTACGTGCTTGTTTGGTGAAATGGTATCAAGCTCTAAGTCCAAATGGCTGGGATGCCGTAGTCTTTAATAATCATGACTATCCCCGGCAGATCTCCGCCCAGAAAGCAGATGGCAAATACCGGCGGGAAGCAGCTAAAGCTTACGCTACTTTGCTGTTAACTTTATGGGGTACACCCTATATCTATCAAGGGGAAGAGATTGGCATGACCAATGTCTGCTATGATTCGTTGGAGGATTATCGTGATCCGGTGGGAATTATCGAGTATCAACGAGCACTGGAAAAGGGAATGAGTCCCAAACAAGCTTGGGCAGAGTTTGTTACTAAAACTAGAGATAACAGCCGTACCCCAATGCAATGGGATGATTCATTACACTCAGGATTTACTAAAGGTAAGCCCTGGATGAAAGTTAATCCAAATTATCAGGAGATCAATGTTGCGCGTGAAGACAGTGATCCTGATTCAGTCCTGAATTACTATAAAAGATTAATTCAGTTGCGCAAAGCAGAGCGCGACCTAGTTACCGGAGATTTTCGGGCTTATGGAGCAGAACATCAGCAGGTGCTAGCATATACCAGAAATGGCGTAGAGAAATCTTTCTTAGTTATCGTGAATTTAAGCGAGCTTGAAGTTGAGTACCAAATCGCTCCAGATGAGTCAAAAAGTTGGGAAGAGGTTCTGACTAATTATCCTGCCAAAAAAGATGATTTTAGTGCGAAAATGCTTTTAAGTCCCTGGGAAGCGCGAATCTATCAAGTCCACAATAAAAATTAGACTTCGGGGTAAACTATACCGAGGTGATAATTAATGATGGAACAGAACGTTGGACCATTAGATCGAATAACTCGTTTGATTTTGGGGAGTTTAGCTTTTTTTGTTGGTTACTTTTTTCAGATTGGAGGCTGGCTGGGCTGGGTGCTAATCATTGGCGGATTGGTGTTGATTGTTACTGGAGTTTCTGGTTACTGTCTGACTTACAAACTTTTTGGTTGGTCAACTAGACACAGAGTGCGTTAATTTTGTAAACTTTTGTGAATTCTGAAGGAAAAAAAATCAGTCTAGCGAATTCATTTGTGAAATTTATAGTAATTAAGAGGAGGCAGAAAATAATGGGGCAAGAATTAAAGCTAGACTTATCTAAAGCGAAACCTTACTTAGCAGAACGTGAGATAGCAATGCTCGCGCCACAAGTAAAACTAGCACATGAACAACTACATCAGAAGACTGGTGCAGGAAATGACTTTTTGGGCTGGGTGGAACTTCCCAAGAACTATAATCGTGAGGAGTTTCAACAAGTAGTTGAGGTGGCTCAGCGAATTAAAGACCAGGCTGAAGTACTGGTAGTAATCGGAATCGGCGGGTCTTATCTGGGCGCACGCGCTGCGATTGAACTGTTGAATAATTCCTTCTATGGTCAGCTGGATGCTAAACAACGTAAGACGCCTTTGATTCTTTATGCAGGACAGAATATCAGCTCGACTTATATGGCAGAACTTTTAGATCTTCTGGCAGAGAAAGATTTTGCGGTCAATGTAATCTCTAAATCTGGCACGACCACTGAGCCGGCAGTCGCATTTCGTCTCTTGAAGGAATTATTGATCAAGAAATATGGTGTTGATGGTGCCAAAAAACGAATTTATGCCACGACTGATGGAGCGCGTGGGGCATTAAAGCAGATGGCAGATACTGAAGGATATGTCCAGTTTGTAATTCCTGATGATGTTGGTGGGCGTTACTCGGTCTTGACTCCAGTGGGTTTACTGCCGATTGCGGTCAGTGGAGTAAATATTCAAGAGATCATGGATGGAGCGTTGGCAGGTTATCAAGAGTATCAGCAACCAGAATTTGAGACCAATCCAGCGAATCTTTATGCAGCAGCCCGTTTGGCGCTTTATCGTAAAGGGAAACTAATTGAGATGCTGGTGAATTATGAGCCAGGCTTGCATTATTTTGCTGAATGGTGGAAACAACTCCACGGTGAGAGTGATGGCAAGGATCAGAAAGGAATCTTCCCGGCAGCGTGTGATTTCTCGACTGATCTGCATTCAATGGGGCAGTATATTCAGGATGGACGACGTGATCTCTTTGAGACAGTGCTTTGGGTGGAGAAACCCCGCCGCTCTTTGGCAGTTCCCAAAGATCCTCAAGATGGTGATGGTTTGAATTTCTTAGCCAGTCAGACGATGGAATATATTAACCAAAAGGCATTTGAAGGTACTTTATTGGCTCATAATGATGGTGGTGTACCAAATCTGATTTTAAGAGTGCCTGAGATTACACCTTACTATTTTGGAAAAATGGTTTACTTCTTCGAGAAAGCCTGTGGGATTAGTGGTTATTTGAATGGAGTGAATCCGTTTGATCAACCAGGTGTGGAAGCATACAAGAAAAATATGTTTGCCTTGTTAAATAAACCTGGCTATGAAGCCGAGAAAGCCAAATTAGAAGCCAGATTATAAAGTTAAAATCTAAGTCAAAAGAGCGCTCTGTACTAGAGGCTCTCTTTTTTTTAAATAAATTTCTTGACTCTCACATAATGTGAGGGTCTAAAATTAAACTTTTAATCCGGATTACAAAAATTGTAGGTGAGGCAATGTTTAAGATTGGTGATTTTTCA
>JBFYZC010000084.1:0-3312 GCA_041309705.1 Bacillota bacterium
AAGACCAGATATTCTTTAAAAGATTGGTTACCGATTTTACTCCTGAAACATGTAAAGTTAATATGGCAGACGTGAATTATCAGCATTCAAATTTGAAGCTCTCCGGATTGCTTAATCTCAAACAAATGACACTTCAAGCAAGTGTTAAGAGTAACCAGATGGAATTGGCAGATCTCAAACATTTTCTGCCCAAAGACCTTAAATTAGACTTTAATGGTCGTGCCAGAACAGATCTCAAAGTAACTGGTTCGATTAAGGCTCCTGTTTTAACAGGAGAGCTGGGTTTGAAACAAGGATCTCTGGAATTTGCCAAAGAAAAGGTAACTGGAGTTTTTGGAACAATTGCCTTAAAGGATAATCAAATTTTGGTAAAGCAATTAAAGGCTGATTGGCGACACGCTTCAATTATGATTACAGGTAAAGCTGGAGATCTCTTTAAACCAAACTTGCAGCTAACAGCAGAAGCAGCTGGTTTTGATCTGGAAGGTTTACTTAACGAGCAGAATTCAAATTTAGGAATTAATACTAGTAAAGCAGCTTTTAGAGGAGAGATCACCGGAGAACTGACCAAACTGAAATGTCAAGGTCTCGTTACCCTTGGTTATCTTGCTTATCAACAATACCTAGCTAATAATTTAGAAGCCAACTTTAACTGGGAAATTCAAACTGGAAATCTGAAAGTTCTTAATCTTAATGGTCAGATTTGTGGTGGTAATCTTTTGGCAAGTGGAGATCTTTTTATTAAGCAACAAGAGGCAAGCTGGTTCTTCTCAGGCAGAGCGAATAATCTTGATCTGGAAAGTCTGCCATTAAATCCAGAATGGCTGGTGAAAGGGAAAGTTGCTGGAGATTTACTAATGAAAGGTGCATGGACTAAGAATCAGCCCTTTGATCTGGGAAGTATTATTGGGAATTTTCAGGCAACTGGGCTTAGTTATCAGGAGATCTTTTCCGAAAACGCTAGTGGTACTTATAGTATTAGTCAAGATAAACTTAGTCTGAGTTCGGTGGAACTGCAAATTGGTGAAGGGATAGTTTCTGGTGAGCTATCCTATCAAGATAAACAGCTGGCATTATCAGCTGAAGCTGAGCAACTCTCTTTAAAGCGGCTGATGGTAGGGAAGAACAACTATCCGGTAGAAGGAATTTTAAACGGAGATCTGAATTTAACAGGTTCGCTCGAAGAACTCTCAGGTAAAATTCAAGCCGAAATTAGCAAGGCGGCTTGGAGTGATAAAGAAGTTGGAACTATCAAGGGTGATCTGAATTATTTAGATAACACTTTTGAGATTAATGAACTAAAGATCGCTAATCCAGCGGGAGATTTTGATGTTAAAGGCTCGATTGGTTTAGATAAACAGAATTCCAAGTTAAAATTGAGTGTTTTGAGTGACAATATTAAATTAAAAGAAGTCTTACCATGGTTGCCGGTAGATCAAAAGCTACCAGTAGATGGTCTGGCGCAAATTCAAGTTGAATTGGATGGGACGTTAAATAATCTGGTTTATTATGGCAGTAGTCAACTGCGACAGCTGAATTTAGCAGGATTAAAAGTAAACCAGGGTGAACTGAGTTTTCGTGGTAACTCGAATGAGATTCGGCTGGATAAATTATTGCTTACCGATCGCGAAACCAACATTTTTTTAGAGGGAGTGGTTACTCGCGACGATATAGATTTAAAAATTAGTGGCAAAGCAATTAATTTAGAGAAATTTGATCTAAAAGTTAATCAAAATTCTTTGGCAGGTGTAGTTGATCTTGAAGGCAGTCTTACCGGAAAGATTAATAGTCCAAAGATGTCCGCAGTAGTAACAGGTCAGCGGATCAATTTTGGAATGATGAATTACGCAGAGATGACTGCTAAACTTGATTGGGATGCTACTCGTTTATCAATTAGCGAGGCGCAATTGAATGGTGCGCATAGTCAAGTGAATATCTATGGTCAAGTGTACACTACAAAACCATATAAACTTGATGTGGGGATTAATATCTCCTCATGTGAGCTGGCAGATGTAATGAGTCTGGTTAATATCCCTAATTTAAATGCCTCAGGTGATCTGACGGGATGGATTCGTTTGTATGGAACCAGTAGTAATCCTTCGGTGCGTATTTTGGGGGATTTAAGTGAGGGACTGATTAATCAGATCCCATTTAAAGGTGAATTTGACCTCTTGTATAATCGAAATAAAATTATTTTTGAAAAGATTGAGTTAAAGCAGAATAACGGTTTGATTTTCGCCAAAGGAAGTTGGGAGAATAATCGGGTTTTAAAACTCGATACCCAGATTAAAGGTCTTGCCTTAGAGAATTTTAATACCTTCTTGAAAAAAAATAAATTGGAACTCTCAGGAATTACCGATGCTGAGATCAATCTGACAATTGATAAAGACCAGATTGACGGGAAATATGTGATTGATAGTAAAGAATTTAAACTTAACAAAAATCAACTGGGAAATCTACATGGGGCGGGTCATTTTTCAGAAGGCGGAATTACGATTCAGGAAGCCGAATTGTTTGCAAAAAGTGGCAATTTACTTGTTGATGGCTATATTGCTTGGCCATTTGAGATTATTAAACAGTTAAAATTACCCTCTCGAGAAGAAACATTGGAGCAAGATACCAAGTTGAGGTTATTGGCGAAAGAGCTTGACGCACAAGTTAGTAATAGTTTTGCTAATAATCTTTTTGAAGTAACCAAGGGCACAATTAATGGTGAAGTCTGGTTTAAATATTTTAATGGTCAACCAGATCTATCCGGTAAATTATATATGACAGGTGTTTCAAGCAAAGTTCCTACTTTAACACTGCCAATTTATGATTTGCAAGGAACAGTTGATTTGAATGGGAAACAAATTCAGTTTAATGAGACTAATGGAAGATATGGGAAAGGCAAATTTGATCTTCATGGCGCAGTTACCTTGGAACCAGAATGGAATTTTGGCTATGCTCTAGCATTGAATGGAACCAATCTTTATTATCGCAATAATCTTTTTGATGGTTTTGTTGACACTAACATTCAGTTATCTGGAGATCAAAAAAAGCCAAAAGTTGCCGGAGAGCTTACTACCTATAACTCGCGCATTGGTTTCTTTGGTATTCCTCGGGCAGCGGAAAAACCAACTTGGATTCCGGAGTTTGATTTAAAAATTAAAACTGGCTTGAATACCAGATTTCGACAACCAGGATTTGCAGATGTTAAATTAGAAGGTGAACTGAAAGTAGCTGGTGATCTTTTGACACCGGCTATAGAGGGTGAAGTAGTTTCGAATGATGGAATGTTAACCTTTTATGGGCAGACTTTCAAGGAGATCG
>JBFYZC010000085.1:0-10979 GCA_041309705.1 Bacillota bacterium
TAGCTGATTTTATATAATTTTGGTAATATTATTAATGATAATTTAGTTTTTATTATTTATAATTTTCATATTAAAATTAATGTTAATATATACTTTCCAAAAGATCTAATTTGTTTTATCATCGCGAAAAATTATTAATGCTTCAAATACTGTTGACTCGATGTAATAAAAGATCTTTACTATAAAGTATATAGATTCATAGCCGACAAGTATAGGAGTGAATTTTTTGACAGTTCGAATTGTTACAGATAGTTCTGCTGATATTCCAGAAAAGTTACTCAAAGAACTGGAAATAGAGAGTGTATCTTTAAATATTCATTTTGGAGAGGAAGTCTTTGTTGATAATATCGACATTTGGAGTGATGAGTTTTATAACCGACTTCGTAATGAAGCTATTTTACCAAATACTTCCCAACCAGCACCAGGTGAATTTTTGAAAGCTTATCAAAAATTAGCTCTTCCTGGTCAAAGTGTGATCTCAATACATATTTCACGTGAGATGAGTGGTACGATTAATGCTGCCGAATTGGCTGCTAAAATGGTTGAAAATAATGCTGAGATTCATATTTTTGATTCGGCTAATGTTTCAATGGGTCTTGGATTACAGGTGATTCAGGCAGCACGCTTAGCTAAAAAAGGAGCAAGTGTAGCAGAGATTATCACTGCTTTGGAAAAATGGCGTGATGAAGTAAAACTATATTTTACTGTGAATACACTGGAGTATCTTTCGCGAACTGGAAGAATTGGTAAGGCATCAGCAATGGTTGGTGGTCTGTTAAACATTAAGCCAATTTTGGGAGTAGATGAAGGATTTGTAGCACCAGTTGCCAAAGTAAGAGGTAATTTGCAAAAAATTTCTCAAGAAATGGTGGCTACTGTAAAAGCGGATTGTGGAGATCGTCCAGTAATTGTAAGTATTTTACATTCTGATTGGGAAGAATCGGTTGAGTATCTGGAAAAATTAGTTGCGCAAGAAATTAATGTCGCTGAATTGCTTCCAGGGACTTTAGGACCGATTATTGGTGCACATGCAGGTCCAAATGTCTTTGGACTTGTTGTGTTACCAGTGGATTAAACAATGAGAGTAATTACTGGAAAGTATCGTGGACGACCCTTGGTCGGACCTAAACATGCAGGTTTGCGCCCTACTGCGGAACGAGTGCGTGAGGCGCTTTTTAATATTATTAGCACGAAAATTATTAACGCCAGTTGGCTTGATCTTTTTGCTGGTACTGGTGCAGTTGGAATCGAAGCCTTAAGTCGTGGTGCCAGCTCAGTAGTTTTAGTGGATGATAATTATTTAAGTGTTAAGTTGATCAAGACTAATTTAAAGGTTTTGGAGCAAGGTGAACCGGTTCATTTATTATCAATGTCCGCAGCGCGTGCTGTTAATTTTCTGGCACAAAAAAAAGCTCAGTTTGATTTGATCTTCCTTGACCCGCCATTTGAAGCAAATCTATTGAGAGAAACCATGGCGTTAATTGCGGCTAAAGATTTACTGCGTACCGATGGCTGGTTAATTGCCGAACATGACAAGCGTTTGGTAGAAATGCAGCAGATTCCTGATTATCAAAGAATTCAAACGCGAGAGTATGGAGATTTAGCTTTGACTTTTTTTAATAAAGCATAAATTTTATGATAACTATTATTGATATGGTAGGTTTTGCAGATGAAGAACCAAAGAGTCAGGGCAGTATGTCCTGGAAGTTTTGATCCAATTACTAATGGACACTTGGATATCATTGAGCGTACTGCAGAATTATTTTCTGAAGTAGTAGTTGGAGTGCTAGAAAATCCTAGTAAAAAGCCACTTTTTTCACCAATAGAACGCGTAGCATTAATTGAAGAAGTTGTCAGTCACTTGCCAAATGTGCAAGTGACCTATTTTAGTGGTCTGTTAGTGGATTTTGTGAAAAAAGTAGACGGAAATCTGATCGTTAAAGGTTTGCGAGCAATTTCAGATTTTGAAACTGAATTTCAAATGGCTTTAGCCAATAAAAAGTTAGTCCCTGAGATTGAAACGATGTTTATGATGACTAAAAATGAGTATTCCTTTTTGAGTTCGAGTATGATTAAAGAGATTGTTAGGTATGGTGGAAACATTCACGATCTGGTACCTGACCAGGTTGAGAGAGCCATTCAAACAAAATTATATTCTAACTAGCCTTGGATTAGGAGTATCGCGATGTCAAAAATGAATCTGTTTAATTTGTTAGATCGCTTGGAAAATTTGGTTGATGGCAAATTTCAACTAGCAGGTAAAGTCTGGATTGATAAAGAACAGTTTGAAGAATTATTAGAGAAGATTCGGATTGCGTTGCCAGAGGAGATCAAAGAAGCGGAGCGTTTGAATCTGGAGCGTGAACGTTATTTGGATCAGGCTCAAGCAGAAGCGGAACGTGTTTTACGTGAGGCGGAAAATTATGTGCAGCGTCTGATTCATGAAAGCCAAATTACGGTTAAGGCAGAGGAAGAAGCGGATCGGATTATTGACAATGCGAAACGTATTGCGACTGAAATTGAAAGCGATGCTTATCGATATGCGGCGCAGATTATGGAACAGTTAGAGCAGAACCTCGACCGGACGTTGCACATAGTGCGTAATGGGCGCGATGAGTTAAATAAACAAAAAAAATATAATCGATTATCTGAGGAGTAAAGTATGAAAAGGGGTATCTGTATTGCAATCGATGGTCCAGCAGGCTCTGGAAAGAGTACTGTCGCCCAGAGGGTAGCATTGCATTTTAATTATATCTATATTGATACTGGAGCAATGTATCGTGCCTTAACTTTAAAAGCACTGCAGAGAGGAATTTCTTTTGCAGATACATCAAGCTTAACTCAGTTGGCAAATGAGACTGAGATTACTTTAATACCCTCAGTTGAGCAGGGGAAAAATCTGATCCGGGTTTTTTTGGATAATGTAGAGGTAACCGAGGCAATTCGCAGCACTGAAGTTACTCAAAAAGTATCTCATCTGGCTGCGATCTCGGGAGTACGTCGAGCAATGGTCAAGTTACAGCAAGAATTAGCTGCAGCTGGTGGAGTAGTGATGGATGGTCGTGATATTGGAACCGTTGTTTTGCCAGAGGCTGAGCTAAAGATTTTTTTGACAGCCTCAGTTAATGTTCGAGCCAAACGACGTCAATTGGAGTTAGAGGCGAAAGGAATTCGGGTTAATTATGCCGAATTAGTTGAACAGATTGCCGCACGTGATTGTGCGGATATGCAGCGTGAGATTGATCCGTTGATTCAAGCTCCTGAAGCAATCTCTCTGGATACTACAGATTTGAGTTTAAATGAAGTAATTGAAAGAGTAATCAGTTTATCAGTTGAACATGGAGCTGTTTTTCTAAGCAGAAATGAGGATTTTTAATGGAGATTATCGTTGCCAAATCAGCAGGATTTTGTTTTGGAGTGAAACGTGCGATTGAGATGGTAGAATCGGCACTTATGGATCAGGAAAAACCGATTTATAGTTTGGGACCATTGATTCATAATCCACAAGTAGTTGAGGAGCTCCATCAGAAAGGTCTGCAAGTGGTAGAGACAGTTGATCATATTCCCAAGGGAAGAGTGGTAATTCGTTCCCATGGAGTAGGTCCAGGTGTTTATCAGATTGCCGAAGAACGTGCCTTGGAATTAATTGATGCAACATGTCCTTTTGTGAAAAATGTGCAACAGTTAGCAGTCCTCTTGCGCGAACAAGGATATTCGGTAGTGATCTTTGGTGAGCGCGAGCATGCGGAAGTGCGTGGAGTTCTGGAATCAGTGGCTGGAGAAGCAATGGTAGTTGATGAAGTTTACCAGTTACAGTTGGAAAAACTAACCGGGAAGATCGGGCTGATTAGTCAAACTACTCAAGATATAGAAAGCTATCGCAGGTTGGTGGATGCAATTATTCCATATGCGAAAGAACTGCGTGTTTTTAATACAATTTGCTTAGCAACTTCACAACGACAACAAGAAGCAGCTGACTTGAGTCGTCAAGTGGAACTGATGATTGTGGTAGGCGGAAGAAACTCAGCTAATACTGCACGATTGGTGGAAATTTGTAAAAATAGCGGTGTAACTGCATATCAAGTTGAATCAGCGGATGAATTAGAATTAAGCTGGTTTACTAATATTAACAGGGTTGGAGTAACCGCCGGGGCTTCTACTCCTGATCAATATATTCAGGCAGTAATTCAAAAAATCAGTTTTCTAGGGGGTAACGTCAGTGACTGAAGAAAAAGTTGTGACAAATGAATCAGAAGAGGTTGAAGAATTCAATTATGAATGGCCAGAGGATCGGTTTCAGCAGTTAGTCGAGGGAGAGATTATTGAGGCAAAAGTGATTTTGGTGCGCGATGATGCTGCATTTGTAGATATTGGTGGCAAGTCAGATTTGACGATTCCACTCGAGGAACTTACAGTGGAATCAGTTGCATCGGCAAAAGAGGTTGTTAAAGTTGGCGATGTGCTGCAGGTAATGGTCACTAGAAATAGTCGTGATGATGAGAAGATCCGACTTTCGAAGCGTCGGGTTGATCAAGAACAGGTCTGGATCGTTTTAGAAGAAGCTCAAGCTAAAGGCAGTCAAGTCAAGGGCAAGGTCACAGAAGCAATTAAAGGTGGCTTAAGTGTTAATTTAGACGGGATTCGTGCTTTCATGCCAGCTTCACAGGCATCGTTGAATTTTGTTAGTGATCTCTCCAGTCTGGTAGGAGAGGAATTTTTGGTAAAAATTATTGAATTTGATCGTGCCAAACGACGTGTCGTAGTTTCCCGTAAAGAACTGTTACAAGCAGAGAAAGCGAAAGCGGAAGCTGATTTTTATAGTAAGATTCAAGAAAATGAGAAACGTCAAGGCAATGTAACCCGCTTGACCGATTTTGGTGCATTTGTTGATCTGGGTTCGGGAATTGAAGGATTAATTCATGTTTCAGAATTAAGTTGGAATCGTGTTAAAAATGCGAGTGAAATTTTAAAAGTTGGTGAGACAGTTGAGGTTTTGGTGACGAAGCTTGATCAAGCCGCTAAAAGAATCTCACTTTCAATGAAACAGTTGCAATCACATCCATGGCATGAAGCAGCCAGCAAATTTCAGGAAGGGCAGATTGTGACTGGAAAAGTGATCAAGTTGGAGTCATTTGGCGCTTTTATTCGGTTGGCTCCCGGAGTTGATGGCATGGCTCATGTCTCACAACTTTCAGAGAAGCGGATCAGTAAGCCAGACGAGGTACTGCAGCTCGATCAAGAGGTGCAAGCAAAGATTATCAAGCTAGATACAGAAAATCGTAAAATCTCCTTAAGTTTGAAGGAAATTGCTTTAGAGAAAGAGCAGGCTGAGTTGGGTGATTATTTGAAAACTCAGATGAATCAGATATTGGGCAAAATTTAGGCGAATTATTTAAGAAATAGGTTAAAAAGATCTCCTTGAGATAACTCAGGGAGATCTTTTGCGAAGATAATGACAATTCATTCTCCTCCATCATCGCTTACTTCAAGAGTAAGGATTAGATATGGAGGATTTTTTAGTAAATTAGGTTCAACATTGATTAAGGGATTTTATTTAATATATTTACAAAATTATCAACACTGTCCGAACCGACTTTTCTTTGAACTTCTTTGCCATCTTTGCCAAGGAATATATTAGTAGGTGTTCCGGTTATTGTATAATTTTTGAATGCTAATTTATTAGTATCATTATAAAATTTAAATTTGTATTGATTGGCAAATTTTTTCATGGTATCTAGATTACCTGTGCCTACTGCTAAAATAACCACATCTGTTAAATTTTTATCATATATTTGTTGAATTGTTGGCATTTCTTTAATACAAGGATTACAACTAGTACCCCAGAAGACCATGAATACTTTTTTGCCGATATATTGATTTAAAGTAGTGTTTGTCCAATCTTCAACCTGAATATTTGGAACAGGATCAGTGCTCCCGCCACAGCCAACCATTAAAAATAATAATCCAACTAAGGAACAGAGTAAAAATATAGAACGTCTTTTCATTAATAATCCTCCTTTTAATCCAAGCATTGTAAATAAATTACACAAATGTAAACTTCTATATTTATAAGATAATTCCTGTCTTAGTTGTAAAATATTTTTATTAATAGAATATATATAAGTTAGAACTTGTTTTCTTACCTCCCTATAGCCCAAAACTAAACTTAATCGAAGGTTTGTGGGGATGGCTTAAATCACAAGTCATTAATAATGTTTTCTACAACGCTGTAAAAGAGATTCGGCAGGCTGTTCAATTATTTATTTAACGAATTAATTCCATTCCCGAGCAAGTGATTGATAGGTTGTGTATTAAATGTTAATTTTTTCCGGAAGATATATATTTAAAAGATCTTTATGGAAATTATATAAAACCAAAAAGGGGCTGTTGTATTTTGCAACAGCCCCAGGTTCATTGTAAATATTAGGTTTGTTCTATTTTGAACTATCTGTTTCTGCTTGAATCTTCAAGAAAGAGTCAATCCAGGCATAGTTGAATTCTGGTGCGCCAGTATTACTTTGAATGGCAAAATTTGCATATAGACCATTGAAAAACCAAGGGTCAGTTTTTGCACTGATAACTGTATTAGCAGCAAAACCTTGTTGAAATGCATAGGTTGCTAGGTAGAAATTAGGACATTTCTTTAATGCAGCAAACATATTTTCAAGATAGAATTTGTTATTTTCGAACCAGGGGCTCATCTTTAAGTAATCATACCATTCCTCTTTGCTAACAGTATGTGGGGTTGGTTGATTTACAGTTCCATGTTCAAAGATATAATTAAGATAATCTAGGTTGGTTTTGAAATTTTTATATGCTGGGTTAAGTGATTGGTACTTATTAAGAAAGTCAGAAGAAATTGGTTGATTTAGTTGAGCTTTAAAATGATTTTTGAGTGAAAATTCAGTAACAATAATCTTTTGTGAAGTAGTAATTTGGGGCGTGATATAATCTAAAACTTTAGTAACTTCATCGAGATTGGAATGGTGGATATGTAGGTCAATACCAGCAATTTCTGAATTTTCTTTGACATATTTCAGTAAATCTGCAGTTGCGGTGGTTTGCCACTTTGTATTGTATAAATTATTAAAGGCACCTACGTAGATCGGAATTTTTTTACTTTGATTTTGACGATATTTTACTGTTTCATCAGCGACTTTACTATAAAACTTAACTAATTCTGCTTCAAACTCTGCTTTTTTGGAAGGATCAGATTTATCATACTCAATAAAAGGTTCGTTACCAATAACTAGAATATCTGTTTTATCCCAAATTTTAGCATAGAGCTTTTCTTTGAGAAAGGTTAGGTAATTATTCATCTCTTCTGAATCGAGCTTGGGAAAGCTTTTTTCACTAAAATCCCATTTGATATTAAGGATTGTCTGGTAATTATGCTCTTTAAGTGTTAAGTATTGTTTGATTCTTTCATCATTTTCGATTGATTGAGGCTTGTTATAGTATTTAAAAAATGGCAAAAAGCCTCTGACCCAGGTAGTTTTAGTTCGAGCAAGATTGTCGTAATTAATTGCATCTAGCTTTTCATTAAAGTTAACTCCTAGATAGTTTTGATTAGCATCAGTAGTTTCTGTTGGAGTAGGGGATGAAGTTTCAGTAGGATTTGGAGAATTAGAGCCACAACCAAATAGAGTTAAGATAGAAATTGAAATGGTTAAGCCTAAAGATAGTAGGTGGTATCTTTTTTTCATTGAAATTACCTCCATTTTTGAAATTATAACTTTGACTTACTTTTTGGGGTTTAATTATATTAATATATTGTAAACATCACATTAATTGTTTGTTTAGATATTTTCCGGTAAAGATCTTTCATTTTGTCAAGTGAAAAGATCAATATACTTTCCAATAAAGAGCTTTTATTTTATCGAGTGGAAATATCCAAAGCACTAAGGATTTTTCATGATGATAAAATACATTAGATCTTTTGGAAATTATTCCAGCGTACTAAGGATTTTTCACGAAGATAAAATGAATTAGATTTTTTGGAAAATATATAGAAGTAAGAATTTCTGCAAAAATGTAATTATTTACTTAAATATTTTTGAAATCTAGTCAAATATTTTTTTGTGGAGATTAAATATAAATTCATATTAAATATATAGAAATTTTTTAATATTTATTATTTGAAAATTAAATTACTGACATTTTTAGTGCTGATTGGTTGAAGATCATCGAGACTAGTTAGTTTTTGATCACCGAAGTAGAAATTAATAAATTTGAAATCCTTGATCATTCCACCACACTCGAGATAGTTGCTTGATTTTTTGGGATAGTACGGTTTTTTTTCAAACCAGATGTTTTTGAATTCAAAATTTATTAGATTTCCATTAAGATTACCTGCATGAAAGGCGAGTGGACGAAAGATATTGCCATAAATTTTAATATCATCGAATTTGATATCAGTAAGGTTTCCCTTGCCGCTGCTCATGACTGCCACAAAAATTCCATTATTTTGATTATTACCACCATCACTACGCCATTCACCACGTACCACATCACATTCTGAGATACGTGTTCCACCGCCATTGTTTATTGCGGCTTGACCCCAGCCGAGTTGGAAGATTGCTCCGTTTTGCATTCCCCAATAAGTATTTCTGGCAATTATACCACAATCGAAATAATTAGCATCATCATTAACACGAGTGAAACAGCCTTTAATAATCTCGCCATGAATTCCATCACTGGACATTCTCCAGCCAAAGGTCTTGAGATTAAGATTGGTTTTGGCACCAACAAAATTAAAATGGTAAGGATGAATCGAGGTAATTCCTTCGTAGGTAACATTTTGAGCAGTGCTGTTAATTAATCCTTTGAGAACTTTTCCATCAGGAGAGATCTCGCGGGGATAAGTCTCACGCCAGTTGGATTTTGACTTGACCCAGGTCCATCTGGAACCAACAATCATTCCACGTCCAGTGACTTTAAAATTATCTTTTTTGATCTCGATTCTACCGTTAACAATGGTGTCAGCTGGAATGTATAAGGCATCATAAGGGCTGTTTTTATCAATCAGAATGCGATTTAGTTGATCCATTGCTGGATGATTTTGATAAATCACTCCAGAAGGTAATTTTAAGACTTTTCCGTCTGGAAGTTGTGAGATTGGATTAACGAAGATCATCAAACCATTTTTTAAGGCTTCATCGGAACTTTGTGGGGCATTGATCTCTACCAAAATATGCTTGGTAAGGTCACTGGGGGCAACTTCAAATTCAACCCAATTTTTGCCATGTTTTTCTGTTTGATCAATCTCGACATGTCTTTTGGGGAGCAATCTTAACGTATTGATACTTCCTTTCAGTAATTCTACACGCACCCGAATTCTAGTGTTAGTATCTAATTGTCCAAAATGAACGCTGGCTTCACGATGGTCTTTTGGTACTGTTTGCGGATCAAGATAATCAGGTGAGAGTTCATAAGTAGCAGTACTGTCAGCATGAGCATTCCAAGGGCTTTGATCATTAGCAGTTTTAATCATAATCCGATAATTTGATGAAACCTTAATGCCACGAGGATATTTTGTTTGAGGTTGAACAATTTGCGAAAGGATAAGCTGTGGTTTATTAGGATTATTTATAAAAGCAGCCAGACTATCAAGTGTAGATAATATAGTAACGCTGATAATTAAGGTAGTTAAAAGAATATATTTGCTAAAATCTTTGCTCATAATACACCTCAAGTTTATTTTTACAATGAATTAGGATCTTTTGGATTTTTTAAACTGACTAGAAAATCATCCAGTGCTTTTTGATGTTCTTTCAGAATACTTTTGTATTCCATTTTTTGCGCCAGATTATTAATTTCATTGGGATCTTGTTCCATATCGTAGAGTACCTGATTTTTGTTTTCCAGAATATATTTCCATCGTTTTGAGCGTACCATTAAGATTGTAGCACCATTAGCGTTATTCTGATCCGTACTGAAAGTGTAACTTGCTCCAACAGCTGTTCCTTTGACCACTGCAGCATAGTTTTTGCCAGCCATCTTGGGAAGCCCGGAGTTTGCCTTAACCAAGCCTGCGATTGTTGGAAATAGATCGACATGGTTGATTAATGCTTTATTTTTACGATTAGCAGGGACTACCCCGGGCATGCGAATAATACAAGGAACCCGAGCTGAGCTATCGAACATTAAATTTTTGAGCCAGAGTCCTTTCTCACCAGCCATATCGCCATGATCAGAAGTATAAATTACTAAAGTTTTTTTGCTTAAGCCGAGTTGATCAAGTTTTTTAAGTAATTCACCGATATTATAATCGACCCAGCTGACTGAGGAGTAATAGCGAGCTCGAAAGAGACGCTGTTGTTCTGGGGTAATCTGATTCCAATTGAATTTTTGATACTTATTTTTGGCAAGTGGATCGTCTTCAAGATCGTTATCTACAAGAATGGGCATATCAATTTTATTGGGGTCATACATGTAATAGAATTCTTTTGGAGTATTCCATGGCCAATGCGGGGCAAAGAATGAAGCATGCAGAAAGAATTTTTTATTTTTGTTTTCAGTGAGAAATTTGATTGATTCTTCCAGAACTGCCCCATCATGTCCAGCGTTTAGACCATTAAGTACTTTGGCATTAAGCCGTTTATCGGGTGAAGATTTGAATAAAGCTTTTTCTTGGGGATCAAAATTGCCACCATCAGATTGTTTCTTTTTGAGCAAACTATCTTCCATCCAGTAACTGTACCCCAAATGATAATTGGGATTATTATGATGTGTTTTGCCAACTATTCCAGTGTAATATCCCTTACTCTCAAAAAAATGTGCCCAAGTTTTATTGGTATCAGAAAAACGGTCACTATTACCATGTTGTCCGTGTTGAGTGCCATACAGTCCAGTGATGATACTCTGGCGTGTCGGGGCACAGACCGGAGTGGCACAGTATGCATTGGAAAAGTAGCTTCCTTGACGGGCAAGTTGATCAAGAGCTGGTGTTTTAATAGTAGGATTACCCTCATAGCCAG
>JBFYZC010000086.1:0-2627 GCA_041309705.1 Bacillota bacterium
GTCTTAGTAGAGAAGTAAAATAGAATTTTGATCAAAAAGGCTCTTGAAAAGGGTCTTTTTTCTTTGGAATCAGGGAACTTGAAAATTTTTGCTGCGTTAATTAGAATAGTCTCGTAATTAACCAATAAATCGGTTATAATTTAGTTGAGCTAACGATTAATGGAGGATTGTATGGAGCAAAAACAGAAACGGCAGACGATTATCAAGGGCATCCTTTTACTCCTGTTTGTAGGATTGATTGCATTTATTACAATTCGTTATGCGGGAACTATTACTCATTTAGTGAAAAATCCCACTAAATTTCGTTTGTGGCTAGATGAATATGGAGCACTGAGTGTAGTAATTTTTATTCTTTTTCAGATGCTACAGGTAATTGTAGCAGCAATTCCAGGTGAGTTTATTCAGATTGCGGGAGGTTATATCTACGGCACTTTTTGGGGGACGATTTATTCTAGTGTGGGAATCGTTTTGGGGGCTTTAGTTGCTTTTGCTGTAGCACGTTTTTTGGGTTATTCATTATTGAAAAATATTGTTCCGTCTGACCAGCTAAAGAAGTTTGATTTTTTGATTAACAGCCCGAAAGCTGAGATTACAATGTTTATGTTATTTTTGATTCCGGGGATTCCCAAAGACACTTTGACTTATATTGCTGGAATTACTCCGATTAAGCCAAATCAGTTTTTTCTACTATTTACGATTGCTAGATTTCCCAGTATGTGGGGGGCTTCTTTTATCGGCTCGAATCTGCAAGAGCAGGATTATTTACCAGTAATTATTGTCTCAGTTATTGCGACAGTCTTGTTTGTGATCGGGTTGCTGAAGAAAGACTGGTTAATCGAGAAGTTACATCGTTTTTTTCCAAGTAAGATTAGACCCGAAGAAGAGAATGGTCAATAATTTGTGATATTATATAGAAAACACCCCTGAGGCAAAAAATTCAGTCTCAAGGGTGTTTTTATTATTGATATTCAAAAGTTACTAGAAACTTACCACCGACACCTTTGGGAATCTTGAGGGTTCTAGTTTTAGGATCAAAATTAGAATAGCTTTCTTGATTCAGGAGAACTTTGGTAATCTTTAGTTTGCTATCCTCGATATCAACCGGGGTTAACTTGATTGTGCGTGGTGCATCGGATTTTTCAATCTGGTAATATAAGCTAATGGGTTTCTGATGCAGATAGAGATTACCATATGAGTAGAGGTAGTAACCAGTCTCCATGTGATGGTAACCAGACTTATAGTAAGAACCTTTGTTGCTATCAAGTACCTTTCCGTCTGGAGTAACTATTGGGAAGATTTCACCGTATTCATGGTCAATTAAGTATTTGGAGTAAAAGAGTGTGGTATGATCTGCCATTTTCAGATAAAGTGGGTTTTTAGTCACGTAATAATTGATTAGACCACCAGTAATTGCTTGCTCCAGCGTCCAGAAGTCTTTGTTGTAATTAGTAATTACTCCACGTAAACTATTACCATTGGTATAAGGACCACCATGCTTCTGATCCCAGGCTTTTTGATAAACATGTTGCATCAAGTTTTCGGCGGCTTCTTTGTATTCGGGTTTTGGTTCGACAAGATAGATTCGTTCAAGACACCAGGCAGTCTTTAAGACATGTCCGATAAAGAGGAAGGAGTTATCAGTCTCTTTCCAATTAGAATCATAACTCTCGGCAAAACCAAGTTTGCGTGTTTTGAGGGTGGGATAGATGTATTTAATAACCTGATCACCCAGCTTGATTAGACGTTTACGATATTGCTCCTCGTTAGTCAAGAGATAGAGCGAGAGACCATGAGTGGTGACGCAATCCAATGTAGGAGTAAAACCTTTACCACGTGGATTTGACCAGTCATAATCGGCAGTCTCGAAATAACCTTCCAGACCGGGTCGAGCATCCCAGAGCTTCTCGTCATAGAGCTTTCTAACTTTCAGGATAAACTGGAGATCATCAGGACGACGTTCGGCATCATAAACAGCAGTTACTCCAAGTAGTGCGTAGTGTTGCATAAATGACCATTTAACTTTTTCTTCTCTGGAGTCAATACATTTGCCTTGACGATTAAGGGAAGTATAAAAACCACCATTTTTCTGATCCCAGCATTTATTTTTCAGAAAGTCTACTGCGTAACGTGCATAAGTGAGATATTCCTGCTTGCCAGTCACCATATACGCACGTGCGAACGCATAGGCAATCCGACTTTGGGTGAGCGTGGTCTTTAAATTGTGATCGCTTGAAGTACCATCACGTTTAACATTGGTATAAAAGCCACCGTATTTGGAGTCATAAGTCTTTTTCCAGAAATCTGCGCTCTGAATCATAAAGTCAAAGACTTGCTCGGGATGTTGCAAGTACCCTGCTTGTATCGAATAACCATTAAAATTTGTTTTGTTTTGAATGATGGGATTGTGGGAATTTGCCAAGATGAAATTTGAGCTAAAGATGAGTAAGATTAGGCAAAGAAAAATAACGTGATGTTTTCTCATAAAATTCTCCTCCTTTTTAACCACGTCCGCCAAGAATTCCTCCTCCTCTAAGCTTCCTTGCTCGCGAAGCGAGAGCGAAGGAGGGGGATGAATTGGTTGGTTTTTATAATCATATTACCCAAAATAAAAAATCCCCTCCCATTTT
>JBFYZC010000087.1:0-3051 GCA_041309705.1 Bacillota bacterium
CAATTGTCTGTTTTCGAGATATTCTTTTACAATCAGCTACGCGTGTAATCATTGCCTTGGGAGCAGCGTTTGTTTTGATCTCTGGTGGAACGGATCTCTCTTCGGGAAGAATGGTTGGTTTTGCGGCAGTAATCTCGGCTTCGATGTTACAGATTCCTGATTATGCTTGTCGTTTTTTTCCTAACTTACCACAGATTCCATTGTGGATTCCGGTTCTTCTATCAGTCTTAGTTGGATTACTCTTTGGTTTAATGAATGGTTTTATCGTAGCTCGTTTTAGTGTCCCGCCGTTTATTGCTACCTTAGGTACAATGGTAATTATTTATGGCATTAACTCGATCTATTTCAGTCTGCCTCCTAATAATTCACAACCGATTGGCGGGTTGCGTCCTGATTTTACTAATCTAGGTTCAGGGGCAATTGGGACGGGAGATTATTCATTACCTTATATTATTTTAATTACGATTGCGGTGGCGGCAATTGTCTGGGTGATCTTTAATAAAACTCAGTTAGGGAAGAATATGTACGCCATTGGTGGTAATGTTAACGCCGCTAAGGTTTCAGGAATTAATGTCGCGCGAAATCTGCTCTATATTTATGCGATTGCTGGAGCGCTCTATGGTTTGGCAGGGGTGCTGGAAGCAGCCAGAACTGGTGGAGCAACCAATAACTATGGAAACATGTATGAATTAGATGCAATTGCCGCTTGTGTAGTCGGAGGAGTTTCAACGGCAGGTGGAATAGGCAAAGTTGGCGGAGTCTTAGCTGGAGTCTTGATCTTTGGCGTAATTAATTATGGGTTGACTTTTATTGGGGTTAATCCATATTGGCAATTGATTATTAAGGGAATAATTATTATTATAGCAGTAGCTTTTGATATTCGTAAGTATCTGGCAAAACGCTGATGAAATTTTGGAAAGTACCAGATATTTACTTGCTTTGAGGTTGATCGCTTGATTGACCTTTTTTTATATTTTGGCAGGAATTTTAATAATTAGCAACGAAATTTCGATATTATGAGCTTGCTTTGTGATTTTAATGGTGCAAGAGAGTGAGTTGAACTATTTTGTACAAATTGACGAAAATCAGAAGATTCGCTTTGATAATATTATTATCTGCGTGTTTTTTGAAGGTGACTGCTGAGCCTTTAAAAGTAGAAATTTTTAGTTGGTGGTTGGGTGGTGGCGAAGAGGAAGGGCTGCAGGCGTTGATTAAAGTATTACAGCGACATTATCCAGCTTTAGAAGTGAATAATGCGGCTATTCCTGGAGGAGCTGGGGTGAATGCGAAAGCAGTGCTCCAGGCACGAATGGTTGAAGGAACGCCACCAGATTCTTTTCAGGTACATGGTGGAGCAGAATTGATTGATTCTTATGTCAAAACTGGGATGATGGAACCAATTACAGATTTATTAAAGGATTGGCAGATTCGTGAGAAATTTAATCCACAAATTATTGAGTTATGTAGTTATCGGGGTGAAGTCTATTCTATTCCAGTTAATGTGCATCGGGGCAATGTTTTATGGTATAATCAAAAGCTTTTAGCACGCTATCACATCATGCCACCTACTAATTACGAGACGCTCTTGAAAGCATGTCAGATTTTAAAAAAAGCTGGTATTACTCCCTTAGCCTTGGGAGATCGAAATAAATGGGAAGCGACGCATCTCTTTGAGACCTTATTGGCACAAGAATTAGGGGTAGTTAGATATAATGGTCTGTGGAAAAAGCAGACTTCCTTTGATGATCCTAAAATTAGAATTGTTTTGGAACATTTTAAAAAACTAAGTCAGTACGCCAATAAGGATCATGCTAGTTTAACCTGGCAGGATGCTACCAAAATGCTTTTTGAAGGTAAAGCGGCTTTTAATATTATGGGTGATTGGGCAGAAGGCTATCTCAAGACTTTGGGAGCTGAACCGGGGAAGGATTTTGGTTGGGTAGCACTTACGGCGCGTAATGGTAATTATATGATTATTACGGATACCTTTGGATTACCAAAAGGGGCGTTGCATCGTCAAGGGGCGATAGCTTGGCTAAAAATAGTAGCTTCGGTGGAAGGACAGGATGTTTTTAATCCAGTTAAAGGTTCGATTCCTTCACGTTTGGATGCGAAGCGTAGCCTATATGATTCGTATTTGCGCAGTTCGATGAGTGATTTTGCAAAGCTAACCCTTACGCCATCAATTGCCCATGGCTCGGCAGCCCCGTTTGGATTTGTTGGAGCGTTGAATGATTTGCTTAATACATATTTAGCGGATGGTCAAACGGAAGTGGCTTTGAAAGCCCTTCGTCAGGCAGCGCGTAATTATTTGGAATAGTGTAAATTATCAATCTTAAATAAATGATTAAAGCGACCAGTCAGATGTGGCTGGTTGTTTTTTGTATTAGAGTTAATTGAAAAACTTGTCTTCTTACTTTTGAAAGGATATAATGATTATGTCACAAAAAGTATTTTAGTCAAATATTTTATGTAAGATATAGTGTCACGAAGCACTAACGTGCAGTATATCTTGCATGAAATGTTAATTTGACTTACTTTTTGGGGTATAATCATATAATATTCTTGAATGAAAATCTCTAAGTAAATTTAGGGAGGTCAAAGAATGGTATTTGCTAAGAAAGAAGAGAAGAAATATACTTATGGTGAACTTGAGAACTATCCTGATAATGAGATTTGGGAGTTGTTGGAGGGAATGCCGATTTTGCAAGCTCGTCCAACACTTGACCATCAATATATTTTAGGAAGATTAAATGCAGTAATAGTGATGTTTTTGGATGGGAAACCTTGTCAGGTTTTTACTGAGCCTGCAGTTTGGCTGGATACACCACCTGAAGAAAAGAAAAATTCAACCCACTATGTAGTGCCAGATTTAGTGGTAGTCTGTGAGCGAGAGAAGATTCACAAAGAAGGGATTTATGGTGTGCCAGATCTGATAGTCGAGATTATCTCTCCAGCAACTGCCAGCGTGGATAAAGTAAAGAAATTTAATCAATATCAAGCAGTTGGAGTGCGGGAATATTGGATTATTGAGCCAGAATATCAGACGGT
>JBFYZC010000088.1:0-4477 GCA_041309705.1 Bacillota bacterium
ACTGATTTTCAGTCATCGTTAACTGAATTTCACTCAACATTAACTGATTTTCAGTCATCATTAATTGAATTTCACTCAACATTAACTGAATTTCACTCAGCATTAACTGAATTTCACTCATCATTAATTGAATTTCACTCAGCGTTAAATAAAAATCAATAATTTATTGCAACCTTGAAATAAATTGCCTCCTCCATCCGTTATACTTCATGAAAGAATCGGCCGATACTTTTCAAAAGACGCACCATCCGGAGGAATGACCTTTGGTCAACGAACTTGATCTAATCACTCAAGCACAATGCGGTAATCAACAAGCCTTTGGCGAGCTTGCGCTTAGCTATCGCAAGAATATCACTGGATTAGCTTATCGTATGCTCAACGACATCACCGAAGCAGAAGATGTGACCCAGGATGTTTTTCTCAAGGCTTACTTGGCATTGTCGAAATTTCATTATCAACACGAAGGCTCTTTTAAATCCTGGTTGCTGACCATTACTTCACGAGTTTGTATTGATCGTCTGCGACGTCAGAAACCTGTCGAAGAGCTTTTACCCCAACAAGAATTAAGTCTGGCAGATCGTGCTAAAAGCATTCCTGAGCTTGTCTGTGAAGATGAGACCAAAGATCTGCTACGCGACGCCTTGTTGGAACTACCACCCCACTATCGGATGGCAATCATCTTAAAATACCTTGAGGAGCTTGACTATCGCGAGATCGCCCGGATTATGGAGATTCCACAAGGAACGGTCGGCACCTGGATTCGACGTGGCTTAGAAAAATTAAAAACCAGTCTGCAGACTAAGGGGGGCTTTGATAATGAAAAAATACTCGCCAAATGAATTTGAATCTTTATTAACTAGTGCACTCAAGGAAGAGGAGATCCCAGAGTTAATCTCGGATGACGCCTTTTTAGCAGCCCTAAACATGAAACTCAATCAAATAATCACCCCCAAACCGCGTGCCCCTTATCAAATCTGGTTAAGTGGCTTAACCCATGGGATGACTGCTGCCGCTGCAGGAATTATTCTAATCGTTGGTTTAAATACGGTTCCTCCCCTGCTGGTACGTGCCTCAGTCTCTAACGCTGGTTTAGTACAAAAGCAAGTAATCAATGTACGGATGCAGCAACAAATCTTCTGGCAAAAAATACTGATTAATCTGGAAGAACAACGTCAAAAGCTTTAAGCTAAGGAGGTAACTTTTAATGTCCGCGATACGCAAAAAAAACCCTTTCATTGCTGGACTTCTCTCGTTTTGCTTCCCTGGGGCAGGTCAGCTCTATAATGAAGAATTCAGTAAAGGATTAATTCTCATTGCTACTCTGATCTCCGGAATTGTGGTGATTGTCTACACCGGAATTAATATGGGAACCCATCTCTCAAGTGGTAATTCAATTCCACAAGCCTCGGAGATTGTCAAGATCGTTACTGCCGGGCTGATCATCACCAGTCTCTGGGTCTATGGTATGATTGATGGTTTCATTAGTGCCCAAAAAATTTCTCGTCAAATCTCAAGTAATCCCGAGGCTTCTCAGCAAGCACCACACCAACAAAAAGAAGGTTTAATCTCGCTGGGCGTAGTCCTGATTACCTTTGGCATTCTTGCCTTCCTGCTACAGCTGGGAGTGAAACTGGAATATCTCTTGCAATATGGTTTTCCAGCCGCATTAATCATCATCGGTGGCTACCTGATGCTCAAAAATACTGGTCTCCTCAAAGGAAAGGATGGCGAGTAACTGATGCGACGCTTTACGCTATCCGAGGTAGCTCTGGGAGTATTCTTGATTGCCATCGGGGTCGCCTATCTCTGGGATCTGAATGCCAATACCTCATTCTTGGTAACTCTATATCAATTCTATCCGGTACTCCCGATTTTACTGGGAATTGATTATCTGCTCTATGGCGCGAAGCGTCAGACTAATCGTCCTGAAGGCTGGGTGACCACCTTAATTATCTTAATTGTGGTTACCGGATTGGTAACCAAGATTGTCCCACTTGTCTTTAAGGAGTATTGGGCAGAATTCGAACGTGACTTGAGCTCTTATCATGGATTAACCTTTGAAGGACTTGATCCAAAAAAAAGCACTCCCAAAACACTACAGCAGGATTTTCCAATTACTGCCGAGATCAAAAAAATTCGAGTTGAGAACAGTTTTGGTGATATCAAGATTACTCAAGGAACTGAGCAAACAATCCATGCCAAGGCTGATTTAAAGATCTGGCTTCCTCAAAAATATAAAAAAACTGCTTTACTGGAAGAATTTCAAATCACTAAACAGATGGAGGGAGACTGTCTAGTAATTAAACTCTCCACTCCCGAAGTAGATGAGAAACCATATCGATTTCTAAAATATCAGAGCAAGTTTTCCATCTCTCTTCCGGCTGGAATCCCTTTAGACCTGAAGAACTCCTTTGGCAAAATCAGCTCGGAAAAGCTTAATAATCAGCTCAAAGTAGAGAACAGTCAAGGAAAAATCCAGTTTGACCACCTGCTTGACTCGGCTGAGATTAATAATCAATTCGGTGATCTGATGATTGGAACTGCCGAAAAAGACCTTTTGATTGATGTTTCCACCGGACAAAGTCGAATCAAGCTGGTTAAAGCGAATCTCACCGTTCAAAATGGATTTGGTGACCTGCGGGTCAATCGCGTCGAGGGCAACCTGGTGATTGAGAGTAAAACTGGCTCAGTCAAGTTAAAAGAAGTTCTTGGTAATGCTAAAATCGATAATTCCTTTGGTGATCTTACTCTCGATGATTGTCAAGGTGCGGTTACTGCAACAGTAAGTACTGGTAATCTCAAACTGAGCACTTCTAAACTCGGGGGTAACTATGATCTCAAGGTACAATTCGGTAATCTTGAACTAAAGCTTCCTTCCAATGCACAATATAATCTTAATGCCAAAAGTTCCTTTGGTAATCTGGAGCTTCCTAAAGGAGTTCATAAATCAACCAAGGGTACACAAGAAACCGTGCGTACTACCGTTAATGGCGGAGGACCACTGTTGACCCTAAAAGTCGATACAGGTAATGTTACGATTAAATAAACGAAACCGGATAATTTTGCCCGGTTTTTTCTTATCCTACAGATTAAATTAATTTCTGATAATAGACTACATCCAGTAACCGCCCAAACTTCTTCCCGACCTCACGAAAACAGCCGCACTGTTCATACCCTGCTCGTTGAAAAGCTTTGATGCTCGCAGTATTCTCGGCACAAATCACTGCCAGCAAGGCATGAAACTCTCGCTTCACTGCCTCCGCTTCTAAAAAATCTATTGCAGCTCGCCCAATCCCTCGACCGACCCAAGCAGGGTCAAGATAAACCGTCACCGTAGCCGTCCCGCGATACGCCTCCCGCTCATGAAACCGTGCCAGAATACAGTAACCACAGACTTCATCAGCTTGCTTAATTAGAAATGCTCCATAACGCGAATCATTATAAAACAAAATCTGTCGCATCTCATCCAAATCTAAAAGGTGCTCATGAAAGGTCGCGGTCGAATTCAGCACATAGTGATTATAGATCGCTAAAATTGCTGCGAGATTATTTTCAGTGACTGGTGTAAAAGTTAGTTGCATTGTGATACCTCTGCTTTGAAAATTTTTAGATAAAAACAGGTAATAAATCGATCTCTAACTCGGAAAAAATTGAGACTTTAATCCGATCATTCTCGGTATAAATTTCCGGTCTGCCATAACGCTGATTTTCCTGTAAAGTAAAGACACTGACCAGTTTGTTTTCTGGTTCAACGATCCAATATTCTTTCACCCCAACTTGCTCATACTTATTAAACTTTAATAACTTATCATTTCTGACCGTTGAGGGCGAAGTAATCTCAATAATCAATTCCGGCACTCCAAAATAACCGGTTTTTCTTAATTTAGTCTGATCGCATATCACCACTAAATCCGGTTGAACTATTACATTAAAGATCGCTTCATCAGCTTCGTCAGACTGTGCAATACAGAGATCAAATGGCGCTGCAAATACGCGACAAGTTTTCCCTTTTAAATATTGATTAAACTGCGAAGTTAATTCGACTGATACTGCTTGATGCTGCCAAGATGGTGCTGCTTGCATATAAGGAGTTCCGTCAAGAATCTCTGCTTTTTCCTCTTCAGACCAGCTTAAATAATCAGCATAAGTATATATTTTATTCTCATGTGGTAAAGGCATTTAATCATCCTCCTTATAACTTAATGATATAATTTTCAAATAAAGAGTTGATTATGTTTATTCCACAAAAAGAATTTTTTTCCTTCCCTCTACTTCAATCCCCAGTAGGTTAATATCTTTAATAATTTAGCAGCATAATTCGAGTCTGTCGCATATCCCGCCCGAGCAATCTCCCAGAGAAAAGCATCCGCAGCTTTCGTCTGAAATGCCTTGCGATACCGCTGATAACGCCGGAGAAAAGCTCCATGATCAAAGATTGATTCCTGGTAAGTGCGGTAGGCACGAAACTTCTGCTCTA
>JBFYZC010000089.1:0-5452 GCA_041309705.1 Bacillota bacterium
AAAGATATTCGGGATTGATGATGCTTTTTAATTTATGGATAATATCATCATGGATGTCAAAAGCTTTAAAGACATCGATGTTGCTCTTGATAAGCCATTTTTCTAGTGTAGCTATGTATAAATTTGTCCTTGACTCCTCGATCTCTTTTTTAATTTGCTTGTGTATTTCTGATCCTTCATCTGTATCATATAAAAATTCAGTAATATCATCTACCTCAGGATATCTTTCTTTTACAAGCCTTTCGATAGTAAAATAATCTAATTCATGAGAAATATCGAGATCGGCTAGTTCATCTCCGTCAAGAAATATACGGTAACCCCAGCCATTATCATCGTAATTATAGAAATAAAAGATTGGGCATTGTTGTGATAGTTCTAAAATATAATCTGGTACTTCTGCCTCCTTATACATTAAGAAATCTTTGGTAAAGAAGGCAGTCCATTTAGAGTTGAGATCTTCTGTAACGAATTTTATATTTTGGTGTTTTTCTGTAAAATAAGTTTCCATAATTTTTTTGTGATTGTTCAGAATTAAATTTCCAGAGGTAAATTCACTCATTTTAGGGTTCCTTTCTTTTTGTAATACCTGTTAAATAGTATATACATACTCTCCATTGATGATATTTTGCCCACATTGTTTGCAATGCTCATCTGTAATCGTGGAAACATGGTTCATACAGTTGCAATTTTTACAAATGATCATTCCAACATTATTTTCAAGCAGTTTTTTGCGAAAAGGATTCTTCATTAATGCTTCTTCTTCTCTCTGCTGACGCAACTCATCTGTTCTGTTAAGAGAGGCAAGCTTTTCTTTAAGTGCTATTTCTTGTTGTTTGATCTCAAATAAACGTGCTGTTTCTTCGGCGTTTTCTTGCTGAGTAATCATTTCTTGTAGCGCGTTTGTGGTGATATTTCGTTTTTCAAATTCTCTTGAATAAATTTCAAGTTTGTTCTTTCGGTATATCTCAACCAGCTCTGTGGTAGAGATTTTGTCAAGTTCGATTTTTCTTTCAATTTTAACAGCGGTTCCACACCCAGTTCCTAGAAAGAGTAGTTTGTTTTGTGGTGATATTTCGTTATAATTAATGGTTAAACCGATGATAGCATCTGCTTGTAGACTTTTTGCTTTATAAATCAAGTCTTCGAGGATGCTGTTGTTTATTTTTTCGAGTTCCATTGTATAATGATTGCTGATACTTCTCATATCAAAATGATGAATTTCTCTATCATTATCCATAAATTTATTTGAGATTATTGGTTGGAGATATTTTTGTATGGTATAGCCTTCAAGATTTTCGCTGGTGGTGATAATCATTTTGTTATGCTTCCTTTTCAATGGATTAATGGATTAGATTTTTTTGGTTCGTGGCTTTAAGTAATTATTAAAGCCAAAATATTCCTGTAAGTTTTTTTAATTTTTTTTCATATTCATCAAATAGTTCAAAAGATTGATCGATTAATGCCTGTCCCTCTTTAAGCTTTGTTTTGTTTGATACTTGGAGACCCACTAGTATTGTTTGATAACCTTTTAATCGCAATTCTAAAGCTTGAAGATAAATATTATGCATTAGACTCGATTTTTTATTATTTGGCTTAATTTTTTTTGCAACAGCAATTAGCTCAGTCTGTTTGGGGAGTATTTTTTGGCTAATTAGATTGATTAACTCTGATTTTTTCATTTTAGATTTGTTTGTAAGATAGATTTTTTCCCATTTACACACTGTATTGACACGTTCAGGAATTTGATTATTGTTTAGCTGATCAGCATATTCTGAGGCTACTGTGATGTTATCATGGTAAATATTCGTCCAGCTTAAAAGACCGATACCCAATGACAGCACTAAAAGCATCCCGATTGCAAACAAATTATTTGTGAGTAAGATATTTCTGATTTTTCTTTTGTTTTGTTCGAAGTTATCACATTTAGTAACCAGTCGATGAACTTTTTTCTTAACTGATCTGAAATATAAGCGATTAGCACAAAATAATAATGTAACATTTAGAGCGATTTCGATAACGATTCTAATGTAAAAATATCCAGACAGCATACAAATCATAAGCAACATACTAATCAAGAAAATAACTCCATATAGCAACATACCTTTGGCAAAAAACCAAAAGCCACTAAAAAATAAAGGTGCCCAATTGTGCTTGAAGATTCCTTTCTCATAATCAGACCAATTTTTTTTATGAAAGTTACTTTTAGAAATAAGTAAATCTATTAGTTCCTGCTGTTCTGTGTTGGCTATTTGTTGGTTAATACTGGTTGTTTTTTCACTGTTATTTCGATTTGCTAAATTGATATTGTTCATTAGAGCCCTTCCTTTTGATAGTTTAAGATTCGGTATAACTATTTGTAAAAATTAAATTAATTGACGAATAAATTGACGGATCGCCCTCCTCTGCAACATAAAATTAGTAATTAGATATATTATACTTATATTTTTTAATATTAGTTATCATATAGTTATTTGTTATTAATAGTAATACTTTATTTTGTAAATTTATTTTTACAATTCAATTTTAATCGTTTTCACAATTGATGTCAAGTAACTTTTCTCAGCAAAAGCAAGACCTTTAAAATGAAGGTCTTTTTTTATTTCCTTCAGCATAAATATTTGGCAGAATAAATGCCTAAAATAGTCCTGATGATTAAAAAACTGGAGGCGTAGCGATGTTTAAAAATCCAATTAACTGGCAGGTACTTTTTATAGCTTTTTCCACGCTTTTTATTGCAGAGATGGGGGACAAGACACAACTGGCAGTTTTTTCATTGGTAGCGGATAGTAAAGCTCCTCTCTCAGTCTTTATCGGAGCTAGTCTGGCACTGGCATTGGTAACCTTGATTGGAGTTTTATTTGGAGGCTTGGTGAGTAAGTATATTCCGACGCAATATATGAAGCTGGGAGCAGGGATTTTATTTGTAGGAATTGGTTTTTATACTTTGTGGGAGAGTTTTAGTAGTATGTTGAATAAATGAGTGAGTTCAAATTTTCTGTTTACTGCATATAATGATGATGTCACAAAAAGCATTTTGACTTATTTTTTGGGGTTTGATTATATGCTGTAATAAAGGAGTGAGACGGATTGCTGACGAAAACTTCTGAACTAAGAGAACGGGAAGTGGTCAATGTAATCGATGGCAAGCGTTTAGGACTGGCGAGTGATCTGGAGATTGACATGGAGACGGGAAGAATTACAGCAATCGTTATTCCCAAACCACCAAAATTTTTATGGATCTTTGGCAAGACTGATGATTATGTGATTCCCTGGGAGCGTATCAAACGAATTGGGGTTGATGTGATCTTAGTAGAACTTCCTGATTATGTAGCTGAGAACAGTAAGGTGATTACGTTAAGTAATGATGCTTGATCTGTGAAAAAGAATAATTGATTTAGACCAGCAGGAAATGCTGGTTTTTGATTGACTGAGGCGAAAAACTATGTTAGATTAGTTTTATGAATATTTCACAATATAAATTGATTGTTACTGATCTGGATGGAACTTTAATTAATTATGGTTCGGATCTGGTTTCGGCAGAGGTTTGTGCTGTAGTAGCTGCATTGCAGGAAAGAGGGGTTTTATTTACCATTGCAACCGGGCGCGGTTGGGCAAGCACGAAACAGATTGTGGAAAAGTTACAGATTAAACTGCCGGTTATTTTACAGACCGGAGCGCTAGTGCGTGATCCAGAAACGGAAGAATTGCTGAGAAAACGTCCTTTATCAGTAGATTTAATGCGTGAGCTGGAACAGATGAAAATTCCAGCTGACGTGGACTATTTTTATCTGGATGATCAGGAACAGTATGTTGCTAAAAATTTAAGCTCAGCGGCTGCTTTGGAATTATTTCAAACTCCTTTGATTGCGGGAAATTTTACTGCGCAGACTCCAAACGGAGTGTTGAAGCATTTGTTTGTGGGAACTGAAATGGAGCTAATTCGACTCAAGGAACAGTTGGAAAAATTACTACCCCGTCCCAATCTGGTACTTTGGCCTCCCTCAGAACTGGAGCGAACTTGGTTTCTGGAGGTTTTTGATCCGTCAGCTTCTAAAGGACAGGCGGTAGCGTGGCTCGCGGAAAGCCTGGGTTTGAGTCTTAGTGAAGTTTTAGCCTTTGGTGATGGAGCGAATGATTTTGATCTCTTGGCGTCAGTTGGGTGTGGAGTGGCAATGGAGAATGCTCCACCAGCATTAATTGAGCAAGCTAAATTAGTAATTCCAGGACCGGAAGCCGAAGGGATTGCACGTTTTTTAAGAGGTGTATTTGATGGTTTATGATTTTCATACGCATTCATTTTTGAGTGATGGTGAGCTTTCGCCTTCGGAATTAATTCGGCGGGCGGTAGTACATGGTTATCAAGCAATCGGAATTACGGACCATGTCGGAGCGGGGAATCTAGAGATGGTCTTGACTGCTTTGCGAAAGGAATGTCGTTTGATCGAAGAATTTTGGTCGATTCGTGCCATTCCAGGAGTGGAGTTAACTCATGTACCAGCCGGAAGCATTGCGCGACTAGCTGAGGAGGCGCGGCTGTATGGCGCAGAATTGGTAGTGGTGCATGGAGAGACCTTGGTTGAACCGGTTGAATCGGGGACGAATCTGGCGGCAGTCTCCTGCCCTTGGGTGGATGTCTTAGCGCATCCCGGTTTGATAACCGAAGCAGAGCTGCGTCTGGCAGTCGAAAATGGTGTTTTTGTCGAACTTTCGGCACGTGGCGGGCATAATACCAGTAATGGACATCTGGTGAGCTTGGGACGTTCGCTAGGAGTGAAATTTCTGGTGAATTCTGATGCTCATGCACCAGGTAATCTTTTGACAGCTAACTGGGCTGAGCAAGTAGCACGTGGCGCAGGCTTGACAGTTGATGAAGCAAAGATTGTAGTAGCAGATAACCCGTTGGAATTATTAAGACGAATTAATCAAAGATATTGAAAAAGTAAAACAGAGGAGCGGGGATTGAACCCACTTTCCTCTGTTTTTTTTATTTGAGATACTTATTTTACAGTAACTCCATATTGCACCATTTCTTTGAGATTTTTATCAATCGGGTCACCAGGTCTTCTTAATTCTGCTTTCCAGATATAATCCGTACCCGGAGTAGGACTTGCGTTCACGATTACTTCAATGATACCAGAGGTACCTGCAGCTACCGTAACTAAGCCTTTGCCAAGCCAATTCCAATTTTTATCAAAGAGGTGTACTTGAATTTCGCGTGTTCCTTCGTTACTGGCAACATAATTGAGTTTAATGGAATATCTTTGGTCAGCAGCATTAATCTCTTTGGGAACAGAAAGCCACGAGATATCATCACTCACTGGTGTTCCTTCATCTTTGAGAGAAATATCATATTTTATCTCTTCGCCAACCGAGGGCTCATCCCAGGGTGCGCCTTTGGGACGAATCTCTGCTTTGATGATGTATTTGTAGCCATACTCTAACCCGTCTGGTT
>JBFYZC010000090.1:0-4538 GCA_041309705.1 Bacillota bacterium
TGCTTAGTTTGCTAGGCGTTATTTTATTATATTCGATATAATGAAAGATCTTTATTGTAAAGTATATAGCAGGTATTATGGCAAAAATATCGAAATACTTAAGGTTGGATATTCACGAACAATTTGGAGGTGTTAGTGATGATCAAGAAATTAATCTCGGTAGTAATTCCGATGTATTTCGAGGAAGCGGTAGCTGAGGAATGTTATCTGCGTTTAAGTAAAGTAATGGCAGAACTGGAGCGAGATTATCAATATGAACTGATTTTTGTGAATGACGGTAGTACTGATCGGACATTAGAGATTTTAGCTAAAATTGCCGCCAAGGATCATCATGTACGGGTACTTGGCTTTTCACGTAATTTTGGACATCAAATCGCAGTGACCGCTGGAGTTGACCACGCACGTGGTGCAGCAGTAGTGATTATTGATGCGGATCTGCAAGATCCTCCAGAATTGATCTTGGAGATGATCAAGCTCTGGCAAGAGGGTTATGAGGTGGTTTATGCGAAACGCAAGAAACGTGAGGGGGAGACCTGGTTTAAATTAGTCACCGCGAAATATTTCTATCGAATTCTGGCGAAACTAACTGAGGTCAATATTCCAACGGATACAGGTGATTTCCGTTTGATTGATCGTAAAGTAGTGGAAGTTTTGAAACAAATGCCCGAGCGTAACCGTTTTTTGCGAGGGATGATCAGCTGGATTGGTTTCAAGCAGATTCCACTAGAGTATGAGCGGAAGGAACGGTTTGCCGGTGAAACCAAATATCCGCTGAAGAAGATGCTGAAATTTGCGTTTGATGGGATCTATTCTTTCTCAACCAAACCAGTCAAATATTTTCAGGCAGCAGGAGTTTTTTTAGTTGCGGTGGCAATGCTGGATCTGTTAGGGATGCTGATTGGTCAGTTAGTCGCGGGAAATGCCTTTACCGGCTGGTCGATTGCTATTTTATTAATTATTCTTTTTAGTGGGGTACAGTTGATTGCCATCGGAGTAATCGGTGAGTATCTGACCAGAATTTATGAGGAAAGCAAAGATCGTCCGTTGTATATTATTGATGTAGAACTGGAGCAGGGTAAGGCTGTAGAACCCAAAGAGTGGTAAAGAAAGGGAACGATAAAACTATGCAAAAAGTAGCAGTGATTATGGCAGGTGGCGGTGGAACGAGATTTTGGCCGCTTTCGCGTCAGAATAAGCCGAAACAACTTTTGAATTTAACCGGTAAAGAAGTGATGAATAATGAGACCATCTTGCGTTATGAGGGTTTGATCTCACCAGAAGATACTTTAATTGTTACTAATCAATCTCAGGTTGATCTGTTAGCAGAAATTTTAATTAAAGAAGTACCACGCGAGAATATTTTAAAAGAGCCGTTGGGACGAAATACGGCTGCCTGTATTCTGTATGCAGCATTAGTGATTCAAAAACGTTATGGTGATGCAGTGATGACTGTTTTGCCAGCCGATCACTATTTTCAAGATCTGGATGGGTTTAGGGCAGTACTGAAAAAAGCCTGTCAAGTAGCAGAAAATACCGAAAATCTATTGACCATTGGGATTAAACCAACTTTTCCGGCGACTGGTTATGGTTATATTAAATTTGAAGAGAGTTCAAACCAGACATTAACTGAAAACGTTTATCAAGTAGCGGAGTTTGTGGAGAAGCCTAATTTTGAGAAGGCAAAGCAGTATCTAGCATCAGGGAGTTATCTCTGGAATAGTGGGATGTTTGTCTGGAAAGCTTCGGTGATTCTGGAGAATTTCAGACGTTATCTGCCACGAATCTATCATACTTTAGCCCCTTTAGTAGAGGTTATCGATACTCTAGAAGAAGCTTCGGTGTTGGCAGAATTATATCCCAAACTGCAGAGTATCTCGATTGATTATGGAATTATGGAGCGGAGTGATCAGGTACTGGTAATTCCAGGCGATTTTGGTTGGAATGATGTGGGAAGCTGGGATGCGTTGGGAGCAGTTTTTCCACCCGATGCGCAAGGGAATATCATACAAGCGCAACACTTGGGAGTTGAGACGAAGAATTCGATTATCTATGGCAGTGAACGCTTGATTGCTACGATTGGGATGGAAGAAGTAATTATTGCTGATACTAGTGATGCGCTATTAATCTGCCCTAAAAACAAGGCACAGGAGGTCAAAGTGATTGTCGATCTCTTGAAAGAAAAAGGGATGCTGGAGTATTTTTAGACATTTCTAGGAGTGAGCCATGAAAAAGTTACCAATTGGGATTCAGACCTTTAGTAAATTGATTGAAGAGAATTACCTTTATGTTGATAAGACCAAGTATCTGTATAATTTTGTTACCGAAGGTGGGTACTATTTTATTTCGCGTCCACGAAGATTTGGCAAGAGTCTCTTGCTTTCAACTTTGAAAGAGCTTTTTCGAGGCAAGCAAGAGTTATTCAAGGATTTGTGGATTTATGATCAGATTGCTTGGGAGCAGCATCCAGTAATTATGATTGATTTTAATCTGGTGACACATTCAGAAGGGCTTGATATTTTTAAAAGAACTTTACTTAATCTCTTGCTGAATCAGGCGCAAGCATATCAGATCTCCATCACTGAAACCGATCCCAAAAATGTTCTGCAAATTTTGGTTATGGAGTTAGCTAAGCTAAATCAGGTGGTCTTGTTGATCGATGAGTACGATAAACCGATCATTGATTATTTACATCAGAGTGAACAAGCAAAAGAGAATAAGGATTATCTAGCCTCTTTTTATGAAGCAATCAAAGGCTTGGATCAGTATTTGAAGTTTGTGATCTTAACCGGGGTCACTAAGTTTAGCAAAGTTTCGATCTTTTCCAAATTAAATAATCTCAGAGATCTGACGATCTCAGAAGAATATGCGGGAATGATGGGAATTGAGCAGACAGAGTTGGAGGAGTACTTTGCAGAAGGAATTGCCAAAGCACAAGTTAAATATCAAGATCCCGAAATTTTAGCCACGATTAAAAAGTGGTATAATGGATACAGCTGGGATGGTAAGACTAGTGTCTCCAACCCATTTTCGATTTTAAATTTTTTTGTTGAATTAAATTTTCGCAATTATTGGTTTGAGACAGGGACACCAACCTTTTTGATTGAGAATATGCGACAGCATGAGTATGAGCTGGCTAATCTGGAAAAGATTGAGGTAGATGAGTATCTCCTAAGTAGTTATGATGTTGACCAGATTGAGGTTACCCCTTTGTTGTTTCAAAGTGGTTATCTCACCATTAAAGAGAAACACTTTGGTTACGAGAATGCTCCTATCTACTCTTTAAGTGTTCCTAATTATGAAGTGAAACAATCACTACTCAGTTTTGTATTAGCACGCTATAGTGGTAAGGAGACTGCAAAGGTTAAACCACCATATTTGCAGATGTTAACTAAATTGGCTCAGGGTAAAATTGAAGATTTTATTACTCTGCTGAAAGCTGCTTATGCAATGATTCCTTATAATTTATATGTTGATCGTGAGGCATATTATCATTCAATCTTTTACTTGATGCTGGCATTATTGGGAGCTGAGATTGATGTGGAAGTTTTAACTGATAAAGGTCGAATTGATGGAGTGATCCAGTTTCCAGAGCGAATTTATGTCATTGAGTTTAAACTAGGCACCGCAGCTGAGGCATTGGAGCAGATTAAAGCACGTAGATATTGGGAGCGATATGACGGGGAGAAGAAAGAGATCTATCTTTTGGGCATTGGTGGCTTTGTAGAAAGAAATATTGAATATTTGATAGAAAAAGTGTGGCACTAAATTATGTTAACCATTTATTAACATAATTTAGTGCTTGAAAATTATTGTTTTTGTAGTATAATTATTTTGCAGAAAGCAGGAAGTTTTGATGTTAGTTGATTTTTTAAATATCAAAAGCGATTCTGATTCAAAATGAAACTAAGATTTAGATTTTTAAATTTAAAATTTAGAATTTTGGGAATTGTAATTTTAATTCCGCTTTTAATCACAATAATTCTTTTTCTCACTCAAACTTCTACTAATCCTCAATGGGGTGGAGGTTACTGGGAGAAATTATTAGTTAGTTGGTTTCAAATCAGTAAGATGCTGGCGCATCAAGTAGTCTTCTGGATTCGTAAAACCGCTCATTTTTTGGGTTATGGTTTTTTAGGAGTTCTTTTTTGGGCATATTTTAGTTTGTGGTTTGCTCCAAAACCATATCTCTGGGGAATTTTTACTACTGGATTGGTTGCTTCATTTGATGAATATCTACAATCATTATCGAGTTTTCGTTCGGGAAAGATTACTGATGTTTTGATTGATCTTTCGGGAGTAGTAACCTTATATTGCGTGATTTATTATTTTTTAAGGTTTTATAAGATTAAACATAAATAGGTGATAACTTTGCGACACAAAATACAGTTATTCTTAAATGGTTTGTTTTATCTCTATGATAGTTTTATTATCTGGCTTGCTTTAACTTTGGCATGGCTGGTGCGTAAGAATATTTTAACCGAGTTTGCTTCGGGAGAGTATCAAAATTATTTTCTTTTATTGTTTATTTTGTTACCCTT
>JBFYZC010000091.1:0-4471 GCA_041309705.1 Bacillota bacterium
AATGAACCACGAAGCCCCCGACTTTAGTCGTGGGGAGGAAGTCACAGACCTATTTCTTTCTTTAATTCTTGAATGGTAATGAGAGAAAGGTCGGTAGTTTTTTCAATGATTTGAATGGGAATGTTTTCGTGTAATAATTTTTTAGCAATCTCAATTTTAGTCCTGCTTTCGGCATCCTTCTCCCGCATCATTTGATCACGAATCTTACGCAAACGTTCTTCATAAAGAATCCGCGCTGTTGGATCTTGACTGAATTGTTTTACTGCTTCGTAAGCCTTAGCAAATATCAAAAAGTAAATTCACCTTCAGCCAATTCTTCTTTATACAAGCAACCATCAATTGATTGGATCTTGTAAGCTTTTCTCTTTTCATCTGCTTTAATAATTTGATACTTTCCATCTATTAGAACCAATGCTGTATTATCTTCTAATGCAATTCCTGGAATGTTTTCAGTCATTAATATATCATCAAATCCTTCTCTACCCTCTTCGTTATAATGAGGACAATGTGCTGCTGGAATTAAGCCCAGACCAAATGCTCTTATATAATCCCATTTACCACTATTTCTGAAAGAGTCACTATCGCTATGACCAAAAATAAACCAACAGATTGAACCTGCACTTAATCCAGATAGTATGGTATCTCTTTCATAAGCTTGTTTAAGATACTTATCGACATTATACTCTTTCCACTTTTCCAGCATCATAACGGTATCACCTCCACCTACATAAATTATATCTGCACTTAAAATTATTTCCTTTATCTGCTCACTAGTATACTCATTAGTAACTAAGCAAAGCGTATCAACGAAACAACCGAGTTCGCCATATTTTGTCTTTACTAATTCAATATATCCTTCAGCATCACTACTTGCTGTTGGTATAAATAGTAATTTAGGATTATCCTTTCTAGAAAGTTTGACAATAAATTCGTCAATTTTTTTAGTCTCACCTTGTCTTAATTCTCCACCACCGATAGCAACAATCTTTCCCATATCTCCACCTCAATAATATTATTTTTTGTTTTTATGTAGTTTATAATGTCAGCTATATATTTTCTGGTAAAGATTTTTTATTTTATCGAGTGAAAATATCCAAAGCATTAAGGATTTTTCACGAAGATAAAATGAATTAGATCTTTTGGAAAATATATAACTACGCCTAGTAAATATATATAATCTATCTATTTTACTAGAATATCTTTGCTATGTCAATTCTTCTTCAATTAAAAAGGAGTTTATCGGAATAGCAATAAGGAATCACGTTAGATTCTATTACTTTCATTAATATCTTCATTTAGTTATATTATAATTTAATGATTTTATCAATTAAGCAAAAGTTTAATTGATGTTAAGGAAACCGTGTCAAAGATAAAAGCTTCGCTGGCAGGAGATTCCTGCCAGACAACGAAATGAATACCGATAAATTTATTTTTATTGGAGAGCTGCATGAAACCAGATAGAAAAAAGTTGATTTTTATTTCAGCTATGAGCAGTATTTTTTTAATGCTTGTCTTTATAGGGATAAATCTTTATATCATCAAGAGCACCAAGCAGTATATTTATAATGGTCTTAACCAACTGCCGCAAAAGCAGGCAATAATGGTCTTGGGAGCACAGGTCTGGGGAGAAGAGCTTTCTTATGTTTTGCAAGATCGCGTTTTGGCAGGACTTGAGATTTATCAATTAGGGAAGGCGAAGAAGATTCTTTTATCGGGTGATCATGGTAGCAAAAATTATGATGAAGTCAATCCAATGCGTCGAGCAGTTTTAGCAAAGATTCCAGTCGAGGATATCTTTATGGATCATGCTGGTTTTGACACCTACGATAGCATGGTACGAGCTAAAGAGGTTTTCGGAGTGCAGAGTCTGATTATTGTCACTCAAAAGTTTCATATTAATCGGGCGGTCTATCTGGCGCGAGCGTTGGGAATTGATGCTGTCGGAGTAGGAGTTAGTGAAGAAAAATATCTAGCAGAGTTGCAGCTGAAATGGCAGATTCGGGAGAGTATTTCGCGGATTAAGGCTTTTTTGGATCTACAGTTTCATGCTAAACCGAAATTTTTGGGTGAGGTGATTCCAATTACGGGCGATGGACGAAAGACAATAGATTAATACAGAAGATTAAGGGGGAAAAAGATGATTATTCCAGCTAAATTGAGAATTGGTGATCAAATACGAGTGGTAGCACCAGCGCGGAGTCTAAGCTTAATTACTTCGGCTACACGAGAGATTGCAACAGAAACACTACAAAAAATGGGTTTGAAAGTTACTTTTTCACGTAACTGTGAAGCGAGTGATCAATTTCTCTCAGCATCGATTGCTGAACGTGTTGCTGATCTGCATGAAGCTTTTCTTGATCCAGCAGTGAAAGGGATTTTAACGGTAATTGGTGGTTATAATTCTAATCAGCTCTTACGTGAGCTCGATTATGATTTAATTAAAACTCATCCCAAGATTCTTTGTGGTTACTCGGATATTACCGCACTTGCAAATGCAATCTATCAACAGACTGGTTTGGTGACTTATTCGGGACCACATTATTCTACTTTCGGGATGCAGCAAGGGAGTGAGTATACAATTGAGTATTTCCAGAAATGTCTCTTCGATGAAGCTGAGTTTCTGGTGAATCCTGCGACAACCTGGAGTGACGATCCATGGTATCTGGATCAAGCTAACCGTACCTTCTATCCTAATCAAGGCTATCAGGTTCTAGTGCCAGGGAAAGCGGTGGGGAAGAGTCTGGGCGGTAATCTCGGGACTTTGAATCTACTGCAGGGGACGGAGTTTATGCCAGATTTGAAAGATTCGATCTTATGGCTTGAGGATGATGAGCTGACTTTTCCGGAGACTTTTGACCGTACTTTGCAGTCATTAATTCAGCAGCCAGGTTTTAATCAGGTACGCGGGATTATTTTGGGGAGATTTCAGCTGGCTTCCAAATTAAAGATTGAAGTCTTACGCGAGATCATTAAAGCAAAAAAGGAACTGCAACAGATTCCGATAGTGGCTGAGGTTGATTTTGGGCATACCACTCCGCAGCTGACCTTTCCGATTGGTGGCAGAGTGGAACTAGACGCTAATCAAGCAGGAGTAACGCTGAAGATTAAGGAACATTAAAGTTAACCCTCTATTTGGTTGGATAGAGGGTTTTTTGTAATTAGACTTATATACTTATTACTCGATTAGCTTTTCTAGATCCTCAAGAGAATTGAGCTCGAAAATACTATCAATTAATTTATCAATTAGGACTTCATCTTTTAGAGCGTTAATTTTGGCAATGATTTTTTCAGGAAGTATGCCCAGTTTTTTGTTGAGAATTTTGAGTAAAGTATTTAATTTACCCTCAATTTTACCCTCAATTTTACCTTCGATTTTACCCTCAATTTTGCCTTCGATTTTACCTTTGTTTTCTCCTTCGTTAATTGCTTTTTCGTAGAATTCTTTATTAAGATTAAATTTTTGGATAATTTCATGGAAAGCTTGTTTTTCCTCTTCGGTGAGAGTACGCGCCATTTTATACACCTCCAGTAATTGAGTTAAATTTGCTTTACTAATAGAATGATAAAACCACAAAAAGTAAGTCAAATTAATATTTCACACCAGATATACTACGCGTTAGTACATCGCGACACTATATCTTGCGTGAAATATTTGACTAAATACTTTTTGTGGCATAATCATAATATGTAGCAAAGCGGCGTAGTTTGATTCTTTGGGATTATTATTATAGTCATGTAAGAGATGTTTTATTTCATCATGAATTTTTAGTTTTTTAGTCAAAATTCTGACAAAACGATTCTGCTCTTTTGGGAGCTCATCTATATATTTTCCAATAAAGATCTTTCATTTTAACGAATAAAAATATCCAGCGTATTAAGGATTTTTTATGAAGCTAAAATGAAATAGATCTTTCGGAAAATATCTACAATAATTAACTGACTGGTAATATCGGTATTTTCAAGTTGATAGACTCCATCAGAAATTTTGATAGGATTGAGTTGATACGTTTTTTGAAGCTGATTGATCATTTTGTGAGGAAACTTAGAAGCAACCATGGTAATGGTGAGTTCATCAAGTTTAATCTCATCAACTTTACGATCGACTGATTTATATAAATAGGCATATGCCTTTACTTTGTAGAAATCATCAATGTTGAGATAATCATCTGGAGATTTATATTCAATGAGGTTATGGACTTTGAAAATTTTAGCAATATTTTTTAGGATTTTGATTTCTTTAAGCTTTTTTATAATGACCACATCAATCTGTAAGGGTTTAGAAGAGAGGGGATGCTCTTGAGTGAATTCTAGATAATCAAGGTAATCAGCTAATTCTAGTTTTAAAGCAGAAGTAAAGGCAGGATGCCATTGGATATCATTTGAGTCCAAGATTAAACTCCTTTTTCAAGAGATTCTATACTTATCTTCTATTATAATACATCTTTTTTGGAAAGGCAACTTTCAAAAAGGA
>JBFYZC010000092.1:0-3078 GCA_041309705.1 Bacillota bacterium
GGTGCAATTATTCTACGTTTGATCTTCATTGTACTTGGAGTAACACTGGTGGAGAAAGCCGCTTGGATTCTTCCTATTTTCGGATTATTATTGATCTTTAGTGGCTTCCAAATGTTTTTGAAAAAAGAAGATGAAGCGAATCAGGATTTTGGTAATAATAAAGCAATTAAGGCTTTGGGCAGAATTATTCCGATTACCGATGAATTAGATGGTGAGAAATTCTTCACTAGAAAAAATGGAATTCGTTATGCCACCCCTTTGTTGGCAATCTTAGTTTTGATTGAGAGTTCGGATATTATTTTTGCGATTGATTCGATTCCGGCGATCTTCTCTGTCTCACAAGATCCAGTGATTATTTATACCTCGAATATTTTTGCGATCATGGGATTACGTAGTTTTTATTTCTTAGTTGAAAAGTTACAGCAGGCATTTCATTTGGTTAAATATGGTGTGGCAGCGATCTTAATCTTTACTGGGATTAAGCTAGGGATATTGATCATCCATAAGCATATCTCGATTGAGATTTCTTTGGCAACAATCTTTGGTTTACTACTCTTAAGCATCATTGCTTCAATGATCATTAAAGAAAAACCCTCTGAAGTAAAAGAAGCCTGACTACCTGAATTTGGCATGAACCTGGAACATAATCTGTTCTGGGTTCTTTTTTTATTATTTCCTTAATATACTTGGAAGCGATGAAAAATTTATCAACCATTTTTCGGCTGAATAAACAAAAAAATAAATTTAAAACTGATGAAAAAGATTATTGAAAATATTACTAAAACTTGTTCATAATGCAGATAGATTGTCAATATATATTAGTTGTACAAAGATTTCGGTACACTGCATTTTGAATTTATCATGCTTGAAGGAGGGATGACTCAGTCCACAGGGGCCAAAGCCGGAATTTTTCATTGCAAAAAGGGGGGATAAGGATGGAAAGGTATGATATCTTTAAGGATATCGCCGAACGTACCGCTGGCGACATCTATATCGGCGTAGTAGGCCCGGTGCGTACAGGGAAGTCTACTTTTATCAAGCGTTTTATGGAACAGATGGTGATCCCGAATATTATTAATGTTTACGATCGGGAACGCGCCCAGGATGAGTTGCCGCAGAGTGGTAATGGTCGTACGATTATGACCACTGAACCTAAATTTGTACCTAGTGAAGCGGTAGAAGTTCAGGTGGGAGAGAATATTCAGTTTCGGGTTCGATTAGTTGACTGTGTGGGTTATGCGGTCGATGGGGCAGCTGGATTTGAGGATGAAAACGGACCGCGAATGGTCTTGACGCCTTGGTTTGATGAAGCAGTCAGCTTTATGGAAGCAGCGGAGATGGGAACTGAAAAGGTAATTAATGATCATTCTACGGTTGGTTTGGTGATTACTACTGATGGTAGTATTACAGATATCCCACGTGCCGGATATCTTCAGGCGGAAGAACGAGTAATTCATGAACTGAAAGCATTAGGAAAACCGTTTGTCGTAGTCATGAATTCGATGTATCCGGAGTCAGATGCAGCTCAAGAGCTGGTACAAGAGATGAAAGAGAAGTATCAGGTGCCAGTAATTGCGATTGACTGTTTACATCTGAGTTCGCTGCAGATTGGAGCAATCATTCACGAGTTGCTCTATATGTTCCCAGTACGGGAGTTGCGTTTCAATTTTGCGAAATGGATCGAGGAATTAGAACCCACCCACTGGTTGCGGGGTAAATTTGAAAGTGCAATCTATGGAGTAGTAGGTGGAATCAATCAAGTTAAAGATGTTGATCAGGCAGTAGAGGTCTTGCGTCAAGTAGAAGATGTCTCGCAGATTGTTCTGGAACAGATTGATCTGGGTCAAGGTGTTGTTGCACTTGAGATTCAGACAGAACGCGAACTCTTCTATCAAGTACTGGAAGAGATCTCTGGGTTTAAGGTGGCAGGAGATCATAACTTGCTGAAGATTATGAAAGAACTGGCAGTGGCGAAGCGGGAGTATGACAAATTGGCGGATGCTTTAGGTCAGGTGCGCGAACGCGGTTACGGTGTAGTACCACCGATAATCGATGAGTTAACCCTGGCAGAGCCAGAATTGATTCGGCATGGGAATCGCTTTGGTGTGAAACTTAAGGCAAGTGCGCCCTCGCTGCATCTGATTCGAGCGGATATTAACACCGAGGTTACGCCAATTGTTGGAACTGAGAAACAGGGCGAAGAGTTTGTGAAGTATCTAACTGAAGAGTTTGAGAAAGATCCCTCACGAATTTGGCAGACAGATTTCTTCGGAAAATCAATGTATGACCTAGTGACCGAGGGAATTCAAGCTAAACTGGCTCAGATGCCCGAGAATGCTCAAGAGAAATTACAGGAAACCTTGACGAAGATTCTTAACGATGGTAGTGGTGGTCTAATCTGCATTATTCTATAAAGTGCGAAAATGGTCTATATGACCATTTTTTTTTGCGTACTTTCCAAAAGATCTAATTCATTTTATCTTCGTGAAAAATCCTTAGTAGAGACAGGTTGCGACCTGTCTCTACTAAGGATTCACTGATATAATAAAAGATCTTTACCGGAAAATATATAGATGAGCTTTTGTTTTTTGAATTGAATAATTCATTAGGAAAAAATTTACATTTTAGGAAGGAATTATTTTGCAAAAGTAGAATATGCATCAATGTAAGATATTTACATTAATAATATTATGTTAGGTAGGTGAATTTATGAGAAAAGTTAAAGTTTTTGGTGGAATCTTGGCGTTGCTGTCTTTGTTGTTTGTTAATCAAGCAAACTTAAAAGTAGAGGCTATTCAAGGCGGTTCATTGAAACTGGTTAAGAATGGTAATGTAGAGATTCAAATCCCAGCTGAATCTAGTAGTCAGCAAGTGAAAATAGAAATTAAAAAAAGACCTAATCTTAGTCAATTTAAAACTCCTTCAGGTTTTGTTTTGGTTTCTGATTTATATAAGCTGGATACTAGCAAACTAAGCTTAACAAAAAATGAAGAAATATTGTTGAAATTGAAAATTTCAAGCAGCATGATTCCTGCCAGATATAAATTTCAAAATTTGAGTATTTATTATTTAGACTAT
>JBFYZC010000093.1:0-4238 GCA_041309705.1 Bacillota bacterium
AGACTCTCCGGAAACCGCTGCCATCCTTCACTCAGTTTCCCACCCAGTTTTTGAAATTTCACAATAAATTTTTGTAGCATCATTTTCACCTCATACAGATTTAGAGACGCACCACCGTGCGTCTCTACTGTTTTATCTCACAATTATTATTCTCTCAATAATTACTTTAATGCCTCTTGCAACTGCTGCTCCAGATTCACCATCTCCAGCGCAGTCAGCGCGGCATCCCAGCCTTTATTCCCGGCTTTCGTTCCAGCCCGTTCGATTGCCTGCTCCAGATTATCAGTGGTCAAAACGCCAAAGATCGTCGGCACTCCTGATTCCAACATCACTGCTGCTAATCCCTTTGAGACCTCAGCCGCAACATAATCAAAATGCGGGGTTGCACCACGAATCACTGCTCCCAGAGCAATTACTGCCGCAAACTTTCCCGAAACCGCTAATTTCTTCGCTAGCAAAGGAATCTCAAAGGCACCTGGTACCCAGACTACGGTAATCTTCTCCTTGTCCACTCCATGTCGCTCTAGGGCATCAATCGCCCCCGACAATAGATGCTCGGTAATAAAACTATTAAACCGACTGACTACAATTGTAAATTCTCCCGCGACAGCCTGAATCTTACCCTCGATTATCTTCATCATACTTCAAACGCTCCTCAATAATCCTATTTCAAATGCCCCAGCTTCTGCTGTTTGGTCTGTAGATAAAACTGATTTGTCGACTCAGGTTCACTCCACAAAGCAACCCGCTCGATAATCTCAATCCCATAATCAGTTAAACCACTAATTTTACGTGGATTATTCGTCAAGAGTTTAATCTGATTTACCCCTAGGTCATGCAAGATCTGCGCCGCAATTCCATAATCACGCAAATCCGCTTTGAAACCCAATGCCAGATTGGCTTCGACGGTATCCATCCCCTGATCTTGCAGTTCATATGCCTTCAATTTATTCACCAGACCAATCCCGCGTCCTTCCTGGCGTAGATAGACAATCACACCTGAACCTGCGACACTGATCTGTTTCATTGCCATCTCCAATTGAACTCCGCAGTCACACCGTAACGAGCCAAAGACATCCCCGGTCAAACACTCCGAATGAACTCGTACCAAAGGTATCCTTGTCTGTAATTCCCCATAGACCAAGGCTAAATGCACCTGCTGTAGTAAGGGATCCGGATAAGCAATCATCCTAAATTCGCCATTAACCGTCGGCAAACTCGTCTCTGCCACTCGCTGAACCAATTTCTCATAGCGTAACCGATAACGCAAAACTTCAGCAATACTAATTTTCACTAAACCATACTTAGTCGCAAAATCTTCCAGCTCTGCCCCACGTGCCATACTCCCATCCTCGTTGATGATCTCACAAATCGCCCCCACCGGGGTACAACCTGCGAGACGCGCCAGATCTACTGCTGCTTCGGTGTGTCCGGGGCGTTCCAGCACTCCCCGCGCCCGTGCAATTAAAGGAAAAATATGTCCGGGGCGGCAGAATTCGTCCGCCCGGGTTGCTAAATTAGCCAAAGCTTGAATAGTTCTCGCCCGTTCCACCGCCGAGATCCCTGTGGTCACACTCTGATGATCCACGCTAACTGTAAATGCCGTTCTCATACTATCCTGATTTTCTTGCCACATCAAAGGCAGATTCAGCTCACTTGCTCGCTCTGCTGATAATGCTACACAGACCAGACCACGCCCCTGTTTGATTAAAAAATTAACACTCTCTGGGGTAATCTTCTCTGCCACATAAACTAAATCTCCTTCATTCTCACGCTCAACATCATCGGTGACAATGATTGGTTGCCCAGTTTGTAATGCTTTAATTGCTGCTTGAACATTTTCCAAATTTTTCGACTCCCATCAACAAAACCCGTTTTCTCGTAAAAAATCTACCGTAATACTACTCTTTTGCTGTGCGCACAAATGCTTTGCCATCATATCCACTTCTAGATTGACAAGCGAACCAACTTTGAGTTCTTTAAATCTCGTCTGCTTAAAGGTATGTGGAATCAATGACACCACTAAACTCTCATTTTTCAGCTCTTGAATCGTCAAGCTCACCCCATCAACCGCAATTGACCCCTTATGTACTAAATAACCACCTAATTCTGGACTAAACGAAATCTCCACGATTACCGCATTCGCTTGCTCGCGTAACGAAAGAATCTTTCCTACTCCATCGACGTGCCCACTGACCAGATGCCCGCCAATTGGATCACCATACTTTAAAGCTGATTCCAGATTCACTCTCTCTCCAACTTGAAGATCCTGCAAATTAGTATCCACCATTGTCTGCGGCATCAGATCAGCTTCAAACCAATCTTTACCAAGATTAGTCACTGTCAAACAAACACCATTAACTGCGATGCTATCCCCGATTTGAAAGTTATCCGGATTACCCAAAGAGACCTTAAGCTTTGAAAATTGTTGGGTTACTTGCTTGGCTAAAACTCTACCTACCTCTTGGACCAAACCACTAAACATTAGGTCACATCCTTCCGATAGCTATGAATTAATAAATCATTGCCAATTTTTTTTATTCGATTGATTTTCACCCGCAAAGCTGCCTCTGGCAAATTGATGCCCGTTGCTCCCAAAAGACCGATTGCTGCATCACTACCAATTAAGATTGGTGCATAAAACAGATAGTACTCGTCAAACAGATTCTCTTTTAAAAATGCGGCATTAATTTCATGTCCCCCTTCCACCATCAACGATTGTATGCCCAGCTCACCTAAGGTGGCTAAAACCCCATTTATATTTACTTTTCCAGCATGTGGCTGACGGATCACCCTTACTCCCAAAGCTTGCAAAGCATTTTCCCTTTCTCGATCAGCCTCCGCGGTACAAAAGATCAAAACCTCTGCTGGTGTATGCTTTATTATTTTACTCCCGAAATTAATTCTCAGACTGCTATCCAAAATTACTTTCAACGGTTGACGCAGAATTGGTTCATAAAGACGATTGCTGAGCTCAGGATCATCAGCATTCACCGTTCCTACTCCAACCAAGATTGCCCCCATTTGCGCCCGTAACCGATGCGCACACTTCCTTGCCGGTAAACCCGTAATCCATTTAGAAATTCCACCTGGACAAGCAGTTTTCCCATCCAGACTCATCGCCGCTTTCAAGATCACCCAGGGACGCCCAGTCTGAGCTAGTCGAAAGAAGCCTCGATTTAGCTCTAATGCCGCCTCGTGCTCCATTCCTGCTTCCACTGCGATTCCTGCCTGTTGTAAAGCTGCTGCCCCACCACCCAGCACTTCCGGATTAGGGTCGCTAATCGCATAATAAACTTTTTCGATGCCCGCCTCAATGATCGCCTTGGTGCATGGTGGGGTACGCCCATAATGATTACAAGGCTCCAAAGTCACGAAGAGCTCCGCGCCAACTGGACTAACTCGACAAGCGCGAATCGCATTCACTTCCGCATGAGGTTTGCCTGAGCCTTGATGCCAGCCCGCTCCAATAATCACTCCCTCTTTCACGATCACTGCCCCGACCATTGGATTCGGGTAAGTCATCCCCCAACCTTTGCGTGCCAGACGTAAGGCTAATTTCATATAGTAATTTTTTTCATTTAATGACAAAGAAAAAACCACCCTTAGTGGTAAGCTTCAGGTGGGTGGTAAGTAAGGTAAAGCAAAGACCCTTCTTCCATCCAGACTTTACTGTCGGCTTTGGAATCACACCAAATCAACCATGCTGCCACCAAAAGTGATCAAAACGGCTCGCGGGCTACGTTATCAAGCATTAAATGAAAACGATTACCGCCGGTTCGGAATTGCACCGACCCTGAAGGTTACTCTTTATTGTTATATAATATTATAAATGTTTACAATTTAAAGTGCAAGCTTTTTCGAGAAAATCAAACCTAAATTTCCAATAACTCCCGCGAGGAAAAAGGAGATTCCAGTATAATTCTTTAAAGGAAAATTTTTTTAAAAAGGAGTTTGAAAAATGAAACGGATTTCACAAATTTTCGTCCTTGCTTTCCTGATGCTCCTTCTCATTAATGGTTGTGGCAACAAACCAGTCATCACCGAACCAATCTCACCTACCCCTAGTAATGATGAAGTAGTTTTAGTTGCTTCACCTTCACCAACGCCGACCCCCAGCATCACTATCGAACCGACTCCTTCGGTGATTCCCAGTCCGTTGGCAATTACCAGTCCTACTCCATGCGAGCGACTCTATCTTTCTGGTTGGTATGCTACATATGACAAACGTGGTTTAA
>JBFYZC010000094.1:0-3282 GCA_041309705.1 Bacillota bacterium
CATTATAGTGATGAGCTACATATTAATGTAGGTACTGGAGAAGATTTGGAGATTGGAGATTTAGCTTTAATCATTAAAGAAGTGGTTGGATACGAAGGAAAGATAGTAAATGATCTCAGTAAACCAGATGGGACTCCCAGAAAGCTTTTGAATGTAGAACGTTTGCATGATTTGGGTTGGAAACATCAAGTGGAATTGAAAGAAGGAATTAGTAGAGTTTATCAATGGTATCTAGAGAATAAGGTGAAGAGGTAAAAGAACAAAGTCGGGGCTTCCCCGACTTTTTAATCTTCTTTGAGACTATAATCTAAATACTGCTCCACTTCCGCTAATGAATTGAGATCAAAAATATTTTCCACAATTAAGTTTAAATAATAAACCTTAGCATTACTAAGTTTTTTTAAGATTTTGGCAGGAAGAATTCCGAATTTTTTGGTAAGTAGTTTCTCGACTAACTCAATTTTACCCTCTTCTTTGCCAATGGCAATGCCTTCTTCTTTACCGATGTTAATGCCTTCCTCTTTACCGATGGTAATCCCTTCTTCTTTGCCGATGGTAATCCCTTCTTCTTTACCAATGGCAATGCCTTCAGCCTTGCCCTCTTCTTTACCGGCTTCGTAGGGAGTTTTGTATAAGGCAGATGACATATAAATCGTCTCCTATAAATTGGCTTAAAAATTAACGACACTTTTGTCAAAAAAATTCCGAGGTGAAGGATTTTTTTGACAAAGATAGTGGAGGTTATTTTTAAACAATTTCTTTATAATTTTTTCAATAGTTTCAAGTCCAAAGAGTCTTTTACTACACTCAACGGTTAAAAAATATAAATCTGGGTCAGCTAGTTTTTCGGCAACCTCCAAGCATTCTTGAACATGTTCTAATTCAGATTCACCTGGATGTTGCATGAAAATTCGGAGTGGAGAGAGTGCAGGTGCTTGATTATTTAAGGCTTGGTACTTATCCATCTCGTAGAGTTTGACCACCTGATAGCTATAGTTAAGCACATTATTTCCCAAGACGATTAATTCTACTCCAGTGGAGATTTTTTTGAGCTTAGGCTTTTGTAAGATCACCAAGACTTGTTTAATCGGTAGGGTTTCATTCCAGTAGAGATTGGCGAAGTAGCGGATCATGCGACGTTGCATCTCAAGATTACTTTTATAGGATGACTCAAACTCGATATGAAGCAGAAAAGATTCTCCGTTTAGCTTTATCCTGGCAAGATAATTTGGTTTCTTCATATCTGCCATTGACAATTCATAAAGACTTAAGACTACTTCGTCAGCTTCATCAATATTAGGGATGGCGAGACTGGCGAGTGCTTGACAGTCTTTATATTCTAAATTTTTGATGGTTTCATCATAGGTATGATACCTAGGTTCGTTTTGATTGTCGGACATGAGAACCTCTTTTTTGAGAATTTAATGATTAGATCTGCTTCTATTATAATATATTCATTTTCAAAAAACAATCTTCATCTAAAAGTTAGTTTACTGTGAAAGTGGCTAACCAACTTGCTTTACGATTTAAGATGTATTATAATTAATTAAATATCTGAATTAAGAATTGTATTCCAAACTACATTAAGTAAAAAGGAAAAAACTAATGAAATCTAAGCAATCAACTGAAGGTAAAGTGAAAAATGAAAATTTTGAGTTTGAATTTGCGATTATTAAAGAGCCAGCGGAAATTAAGGATTTATTGACAACGCATATTACGATTTATGAAGATCCCTTGTTTATGATGTCTTATTATTCCCAACCGCATGAAAAGGTTGCACGTTTGAAGCTTCCAGAGCTTGCGGGATTACTTTTGAAATTATATGGTGATTCAGACCCGTTTTTTGATGATTATAAATGTAGTTTTAACTATACTTTCAAATGTTTATTTCGTTATCTCGTAACTGATTCTCAAGAACCAGTTGAATTAATAATGCTAATTCGAGATTGGAAAGGTGATTCGGAGACTTTGCTGCTTAGAAAGAAGAACTATCCAGCTGAAATGGAGATTAAGCAGATTGATCATTTAATTAAGACTGATGATTTAAGTCAAATTGTTGTTTTAGTAAATAAATATTTTTATGAGATTGGAAAAATAGAGCAAGAGTATCCTATCTTTGAGAGATTTATTGAATATAATGATTTTTACTATGGTTATGATGGGAGTAGTTTTTATGCAAGTAAAAGCTCAAAAATGACTAGAAGGAGTAATGATAATGGAATTGTTGAAGATTAATACTTATAAAATAGAGCGAACTGAGAGCCTCTTTCGTGGTATCTATCAGCCAATGAAAAAAGGTGATGAGCAGCAATATGAATCTTTGTTGTTTGCGATGGAACACAATCTTTTAAAATTACATCGTAAAAATCGTAAATTAACTAGCTTGCGAGTGATTGAAGCTATCAATCTAGCATTAATAAAGATTTATGAAGTACTTAAAGAAGTCAAGTATGAGACTGATTTTTATGAGAACTTAGAAAATGGAATTTTTTGTAATAAATTACAAATGAGTTATGATCCTTTTTGCAATCAATTGATCAATAGTATGATTGCGCAAGATTATGACTTGGAAAAGAAAGAAGTTAAGTTGAGATATTTTGAAGATCCTTTTAAATGTTTGGTACGGATAAAAGAATCAATTCAGATGTGGGAAAAAGAGTTAGGAATGAATGGTTATTTTAAGTTTTTGGAAAATACTATTGGTGTTCTGGTTTCGGATGATGACGATGAGATGAAATATATAGGAGAAATTAAACATTTGGGGTGAGGTGAATTTCAATGCGACTTTCTCAAAATGTTACCCAAAAATATACTTATAAAGATTTATTAGACTGTCCTGAAAATGAAAAATGGGAATTGATTGAGGGAATCCCATCTATGCAGGCAGCTCCCACTTGGCAACATCAAGAAGTATCCTTAGAACTGGTACGACAGTTTGCGAATTTTTTGCAAGGAAAAACCTGTCGTGTTTTTACGGCTCCTTTTGACCTCTGTCTTCCTGAAGATACTAAATCAGATGAGGAACTTCGCAATGTACTACAACCAGATTTGGTTGTAGTCTGTGAACCAAGTAAATTAAGAAAGAGTGGTTATTTTGGGGTACCGAGTTTGGTGATCGAGATTACTTCTCCAGCAACAGCACGGCGTGATAAATTGTATAAATTTAATCTTTATGAGCAAGCTGGCGTTAAAGAGTATTGGATTGTGGAACCAGAGCAAAAGCTGGTAAGTGTGTTTGTTTTGCAAGAAAATCAAAGATATGGAAGACCAGAAGTGTCTACC
>JBFYZC010000095.1:0-2714 GCA_041309705.1 Bacillota bacterium
CCATCTGCAAATGCCGTTTGGTAAATCAACCACAACATTGATTCCGAGGCATGTCCAGGTCCACCTTGCGTAGTTGACACTACTAGATCAAACAACTTAAAACTACTCGCCCCAATTCCAATGGTGCAAATAGTAATGGCTGGCATAATCATTGGTAGAGTTACCTGGGAAAATTTCTTCCCAAATCCACCCCCATCAACCTCAACTGCTTCATATAATTCTACTGGTATCGTTTGCAAAACTACCAAATAAACCATCATCCAGTATCCCAGCCATTGCCAATTATCAATCACTAACAGACCATATAAGACCGTATTTGGATTGGTTAAAAAAGAGAAATTAAAATTGGTATTACATAATGAATTTAACAATGGCATAATCTCAATAAAAAGCCACTTCCAGATGGCTCCCACTAAAATTGGGCTTAATAGTGCTGGCAGATAGAGCATCGTTCGTATTAATTTTTTACTCTTAATTTTTTCATCCAAATAAACTGCCACTACCAGTGCCAGACTATTTTGAATTATAATATTAAAAAAGGCAAATTTGAGGGTAAACCAGAAAGAATGCAAGACTTGGGGATCGGTGAAAATTTCTAAATAATTGTCAATTCCAATCAAACGATAGGTCTCTGAGATTCCGTCCCAATCAGTTAAAGAATAACCAATCCCCCACAGAAAAGGCAGCACCATTCCGAGTGTATAGATGATTAATCCTGGTAGTACAAAAAAGAGATAAGTCAAATCTCGCTTGTATTTTGGTTCTCTACTTTCAATCATTTTGTTCGCTCCACAATCACATATTCATTTCACCTTAGTACGAAAATTATCAGTCTTTTTCAAGGCTTGATTCAAAGTCATCTTCCCTAAAAGCCACTCCGCAATATTCTTGGCATACTCCGCCTGATAGGCAGGTTTGAGTTGAAAATTAATTAAACTCAGATCCACCAATTGATTTTTCGCAACATAAGTAAGAATATCTCGGGTCGCAGGATTTTCAGGAGATTTAATCTGCTTTAGCAGTGAATCGGTGGCTAACTTCTCAAGACAAAGTTGAGCTAAGTCTGAATCACTTGCAATTATCTGCAAGATCTGTACTGTTTCTGCGGGATATTTGGTGCGGGCGCTAATTGCAAAGGTATGCTCTGGTTCATAAAGCAACTTTGCCCCTGGCTCAATCCCCGGATAGGGAAAGATTCCATAATCAAACTTCGGATTACGGGTTAAAATTCGCGTATTCCAAGTTCCAGAGATAAACATCGCTGCCTCACCTTTAGCGAAACGGGTTGCTGCCTCAGCAAACTCTACCGCAAACGAATCCTTCCATGAGTACTCATGAATCTCCTTAAGCCACTCCGCCACATTCTTCCATTCCAGCGAGGTTAGAAAAGAAGTCTTGCCTTGATAAAGGTCATTACCCCATTTAATATTCTTCTCAAAGACCTCCACCATCGCTAGCTGCAACTGGAGATTCTCAATCATCCAGTCTTGATAATGGGTCGCAAAAGGAGTAATCCCTTTCTCTTCTAACTTTTGCACCACCTTCATCAACTCAGCATGCGTCTTGGGAACAGTTAGTCCTTGCGCTTGAAAGAGCTGGCGATTATAAAAGACCCCTTGATAAAATGCAGTATAAGGCAGGGTATAATCTTGATTCTTATAACGCAGACTGTCTAGGACTGCAGCACTACTATTATTTAGACACGGCTTGTCGGTCAGATTCATCAGTAGACCTGCTGCTGCATATCTCGGAAGATCACGTCCCCTTAAATCAATAATATCAGGAACATTTCTTCCTGCTACTCGTGCTTGCATTATTGCCGCAAAACTCTTCTGGGTAAATGGTTCGATCTTTAATGTTACCTCAGGCATTCTTTGCTCGACTACTTTCTTTAATTGCTTGGTAAAAGCAAGCCCTTCATTCTGATACCAGCTCAGAAAAACAATCGTCTTCTTTGGTTGAGCAGCTACACTCGCTGAAGTATAGCAGATTAGTAATACAAGTAAATATACTGAATATTTCTTAAACATTCAATTTCCCCTTAAATTTTGGATGTTTTATATTTTGGTGTATCCGATTTAATTTACATTGATTTTGAACAGAAATAGAAAGATTATGAAGGATTTCCACACAAAAATCAGTTTACCTTCCACAACAAATAAAAACCATCTTTTGCACAAAAGATGGTTTTCTTCTTCAACCTTTAGGTTTAAAAAAGACCGCGGTTAGAAATCCAAAAACAATTGCTGCCGTAATTCCGGTACTGGTCAGCTCGAACATTCCAGTCAAGACTCCGATAATCCCATTACGTTCTGCTTCGGAAATCGCCCCTTTGACCAGCGCATTACCAAAACTAAGAAGCGGCATACTTCCTCCAGCTCCTGCCCATTTGATTAATTTTTCATAGAGCCCCAAGCCACCTAAGATTCCGCCCACAACCACCATTCCAGTCAGGATCTGCCCCATATTATATTTGGTATAATCATAGATCAACTGTCCAATCATACAGATTGCTCCACCTACCAAAAAAGCTTTCAGATACATCATTATAATACTGCCTCGCTTTCTAGTGCTACTGCATGGGCAATGCAGGGAAGATTCTCTTTCTGCTGTACCGAAGTCGGACTATGTAGTGCTCCGGTGCCCACCAGCAAAACACGTTCTAGCTTCCCCTGTTGCAACTCTCGATAAATTCGGCTATATGTAACCACCGC
>JBFYZC010000096.1:0-15728 GCA_041309705.1 Bacillota bacterium
GAGCGTCTTTCTTAATCTCGGGGACGCTTTTTGTTTTGCCCAAAAATTTTGCAATTCCATAAAATTAAAGGCGAATAGCTGACAATGGAGATGAACTATGTTAAGATAATTATCAAGAGAGTTGAAAAAATTTCCGTGAGGTTACCATGAAGAATCTACGTTTACAACGACTTACTGATCATGTTTATACACTCCCGCCAGACGCAGAGCGTGATCGTCCGATTTTGGGAGTAATCTCTGGGAAAGAAATAAGTGTGATTGTTGATGCGGGGAACTCGCCCGCTCATGCAAGAGAACTATTACGGGAGATTGGCAGATTAAAGCTGCCACCACCACGTTATCTGGTAATTACCCATTGGCATTGGGATCATGTCTTCGGAATCGCGACTTTTAATCTACCGACTATGTCACATGCATTGACTCAGGCTAAAGTGAAACACTTAACCAAGCTTGACTGGTCTGATCAATCCTTGGAGGAGCGAGTGGCGCGAGGTGAGGAGATTGCTTTCTGCCAGAGAATGATTCAAGAGGAACTGCCCGACCGACGGAAGTTGGTACTGAAAGCACCGGATCTGACCTTTGAAGAACGTTTAACCATTGATCTGGGGGAGGTTACCTGTCGCATTGAGCATGTTGGTGGTGATCATGCGGCGGATTCTGCAGTGGTTTATGTCCCTGAAGATGGCGTAGTTTTCTTGGGAGATGCACTTTGTACTGATATTTATCAGGGAGAGCGTAGCTGGAATCGGGAGCAGCTCTTCCCGTTAATCGATAAATTGATTGCTTATGAAGCGGTTTATTACGTGGATGCGCATTCGCCACAACCAGTCTTTCGGAAAGAGATGTTTGAATATACCGCCGCGATGCGTAAAATTGGGAATGTGGTCTACCGTACGGGAGATAATCGGGAGCAGGTACTAGAGAAGCTCGGGCAGATGTTTGGTAAGACGCTGACACCAGAGCAGATTGAGATTGTGGATGGGTTTTTGGCTGGAATTCGGAAACGTGGTTGGGGCGAGAAGCGTTTGGTGCAGGAGAGCTGATCTTAGAGGCGTGAGGCTGGATGCTGGAGGCTGGAACAACTCCCCCTAATCTGGATGTGAGAAGCGAGAAGTTAGAGGCAGGAATTGCTTTTGTAAATTCTAACTTCCAACTTCTCGCATCCTACATCTAAAATGAGTGGGATTGGACTGGGAGCAAGAAGAAAGATGTAGGAACCAGGTCGCGACCTATCCCTACATCTTTCATATGAAATATTCTGCTCTTTGTTACCTATTTTGGGAGACGCACCACCGTGTGTCTCTACGGTATTACATCAAATGGTAGTGATAAACAAATGTTGTTATGTATAAATATACTAAAGGTTTGATAATTGACACTTTAGAATTTAGATGGGATGTTAATTTATTCCTACAACACGTTTAAGACATTACCCATCAAATAACCCAACTATCAAATCCACTCGCCATCCCACACCGCTCTTATCCCTTCCAGCCTCCAGCTTCTAGCCTCTAGCCTCTAGCCTCCATAATGGGGGAGTGAATTCCAGCTTTCAGCATCCAAAATAATAGGGCGAGATTGCTCTCGCCCTGCCTACTAAGTATTAGTACATCTGATCTAAGCTGTTCAAATTAAGCGACGGATTTGGTTGGACTTGTTTGTCTGGTTGACCGTAGCTCATGCTGGTATTATTCAAACCAGCTTGGAATCCTGATTTCACGTTTGCCAAAGCTTGCTCAGAGATAGCTCTCTCAGCTGCCTCGATCATTCGTTTCACCATGTGACCACCGACTGCTCCACAATCTCTGGAAGTCATATAACCCCAGTAATCACCAACGATTGGAGTAGTATCGATGTTTAATTCCTTGGAAACCTCATACTTCAAATTCTGTAATGCTTGAGCTGCCTCTTTCACAACCAGATTGTTTTTCTTTTGACCAGTACCCATTTGTTTGTTCCTCCTTTCATTTATGAGACTAATCTTAATTTAACCAGTTCAACGCAGAAAACACCTTTAAAAGTTTGGTAGCTCTGGTAATTATAACTCTAGAAATCTAAGTGAAAAAAGTAGCCTCAATTATACTTTTTTCATATAATGCAGCGAGGTGTTTTTCTTGATTGATTATTCCAAACTAATCTATGGTTACGAGCAGACTGTTCCGACACTTCAGGGTAGAAAACGCTATCTAAATTTTGATAATGCGGCAAGCACACCGCCTTTTGAAGCTGTCATGAAGCTGATTAATCATGAGGCACAATGGTACTCCAGTGTTCATCGCGGCTCAGGCTTTAAATCAAGATATTGTACCGCCAGATATGAAGAAGCACGTCAGACGGTCGCAAAATTTTGTGGAGTTGACCTTCGTGAACAAACCGTAATCTTTACCAAAAATACTACTGATTCAATTAATAAGATTGGTCATTATCTACCTAATCTACTTGGAGAAATAGTCGTCTATACTCGTCTGGAACATCATTCAAACGAACTAACCTGGCAACAAGGTACCCATCTGCGTCTGCCATTAACTAATGGAATCATCGATCTTCATGAAGTTGAAAAAACACTCCAGCTTTATCGGGGTCAAATTAAACTGCTGGCAATCACTGGTGCTTCCAACGTTACTGGTTATACTCCACCAATTTATGAACTTGCTCAACTGGCACATCAGGCAGGCGCATTAATTTTAGTTGACGGGGCACAATTAATTGCCCACCATCCCATTAATGTCTTTCCGGTTAATGACCCACGCCATCTGGACTTTCTCGCTTTCTCAGGACATAAAATGTATGCCCCTTTCGGAGCAGGAGTTCTAATCGCACCACGTTGGCTCTTTACTAACTTGCCCCCCAGTCAGGTGGGTGGTGGTACTGTTAAAAAAATTCATCATCATCAAGTAATCTGGACAGATGCTCCCGAAGTCGAAGAGGCTGGTTCACCAAATCTACTTGGCGTTTTAGCACTGGCGAGAGCTGCTGAGGTCATCACTGAAATTGGCTGGGATAAAATAATTCAATCTGAGGCAGAACTTTTAAAGTATACCCTGACAGAGTTCGAAAAAATTCCTGAATTAATTCTCTATCCGCCCATTAATTACCCTCGGGTGGGAGTAATCTCTTTTAATCTCAAAGGATTTTCTCACCAAACTGTCGCAGATTTTTTGGGTGAATATGGAATCGGAGTACGAAGTGGGTGCTTCTGTGCTCGTAGTTATGTAGGGGAATTAATTGCCAAATATGGTGAAGGAATAACAAAAAACACGTTCCAACCAGAGCGTTTACCTGGATTAGTCCGTGTTAGTTTTGGATGTTATAATCAAATTGATGAGATTAAAATTTTGATAAAAACAATAAAAAAATTATTAACCAATAAATAATTCCTGCGAGTAATAATTACTTCTTTTTATCAATCAGCAACCAGGCACTACGCCATTGCCAGAGATAATCCAAGCCAGACCAGATAGTCAAGAAAACCGCGAGCCAGAGAAACCATTGACAAAATGGTACTGGTATCGTTTGATTAATCATAATTAAGGCAATCGCAATTATTTGAAAGAAAGTTTTGGCTTTACCCCAGATACTGGCAGCAATCGAAAGTCCTTGACGACTTGCCAGTGAGCGCAAGATAGTAATTAAGACTTCCCGTCCAATAATAATCCAAACTACCACCCATGGTACCTGCTTGAGCTGTGCTAAAACCACCAGTGTTAAGATGATTAAAACTTTATCGGCAAACGGATCGAACCATTTACCAAAAGCAGTAATTTCTTTACGTGTCCGCGCGGCATAGCCATCAAGTCCATCTGTTAAGCCAGCAATAATGAAGATCACCGTTGCCAAAAGATTACGCCCCGGAATATCCCAAAATAAAATGCCAACACAAACAGGTGCCAGAATTATTCTTAGTGCTGTAATCCAGTTAGCTAAATTCATCTATTCATCCTCCGACAAGGTGATTCGGCACTTAAAACAGAATTCCTCTAATTTTTTGATCTACAAAATTAATTCCGCATATAAATTATAAGCATCACTATCAGTAATTCGACAGTTAACAAACTCTCCGGTTTTACCATAGTAATTCTTCAAATAAACCACTCCATCACTCTCCGGAGCTAACCAAGCCGTCCTCGCGATGGCTTTTCCTGCTGCAAAAGACTTATCTACCAAAACTTGCAGCTCCTTTCCAACAAAACCACGTAAAAAACGGAGCGAATTTTCCTGTTGGGCAAGCATCAGACGTTCACGCCGCTCTTCACTAATCTCTGCGGGAACCTGTGGCTGATAATCAAAGGCTTGTGTTTCTTCCTCGCGACTGTAGGCAAAAACCCCCAAATGCTCAAATGGTGCTGTTTTCACAAACTGTAATAACTCTTCAAATTCAGCCTCAGTTTCAGTTGGGAAACCGACAATCATCGTACTTCGCAAGACAATTCCTGGTACTAGCCTTCTGATCATTGCTAGACGTTCCAAAATCAACTCCGGTGGATCATGACGATTCATCATTTTTAGTATCCGCGGATTGATATGTTGTACTGGTAGATCTAAATAATTACAGATCCTCGAGTCAGTTGCAATCTGACTTAGTAACTCAGGGGTAACTCCGGAAGGGTAAAGATAAAGTAATCGAAGCCATTCTGGCTCTGCTTCCTGGAGTAACGCAGTGATTAAACGCGAGAGATCTGTTTTTGAGGTTAAATCACGACCATACATCGTTAAATCCTGAGCAATGAGATTAATCTCTTTGACACCAGCCTGTACCAGACTTCTAGTTTCAGTTAAAATCGATTCCAGACTGCGACTCTGGTAGCCACCTTTAATAATTGGAATCGCACAGTAAGCGCAGCGATGATCACAACCTTCGGCAATCTTGACGTAGGCAGTGTGTGGTAGGGTCACCTGTAAGCGTGGCAAGTTAGCTTCGTTTAAAAAGGGAGTATTATTTGGAGCTGCTTGTCCACGTCGTGCTTCCTCCTCGATTAACTCGGCAATCTCACCCAATTCGCCTAATCCAATCCAATAATCAACCTCAGTAATCTCCTCCGCTAACTCTTTCGCATAACGCCGTACCAGACAACCCGCGACAATCAATTTCCGACAAGCACCAACTTGCGGATTCTTGTACTCTGCCATCTCTAAAATACGATTAATCGATTCTTCTTTAGCAGTCTCAATAAACCCACAAGTATTGATGAGAATCAATTCGGCAGCGCTAAAATCATCAGTTAATTCCCAATGGGCTCTGACTAATTGTGCTAACATAATCTCGGTATCAACTAAATTCTTGGCACATCCTAAAGAAATCACTGCTAACTTTGGCATTATTCACCCTACTTCTTACGTTGATTTTCATGAAATTACTGGAATAACTCCGGATATAGATAACGATAAACTTTGCGCAACCACATAATTTTAATTAAATATTGTCGTGTCTCCGGAAAGGGAATCTGTTCCACATCAGCAGCTTCACCTTGCCAGATTTCTTGATCAATCCAGTATTTTACATAACGCGCTCCTGCATTATATGAAGCCAAAGCAAGAAATTCATTACCAGCAAATCTCTGCTTTAAATAACCAAGATACCACGTGCCTGCTGCTAAATTTTTCTCTGGATCAAGCAAATCAACCTTTTTAAAAAAAGACCAGTTTAATTTCTCGGCAATCCACTCACCAGTGGTTGGCATTACCTGCATCAATCCCAACGCACCTTTATGTGACTCGGCTTGTGGTTCAAAGCGACTCTCAACAAAAATTAAAGCACTGATTAAATCAGGGCTAACTCCACTATTTTTGCTATAAACAATAATTTCATCCTGATAATCAAGGATAAAATAATTACGCAAGATCGCTTTATGCCAAAAAAAACTAAAAACAATCAAGCCTAAAATCCAAATTTGTAACCACCAACGCCTGTTTAGCGGCAAAAAAAATCACTCCAGCCGAGAATATATATTTTCCGAAAGATCTATTTCATTTTATCTTCGCAAAAAATCCCTAGTACGCTGGATATTTTCACTCGATATAATGAAAGATCTTTACCCAAAAATATATAGTACCTTTATGAAAGCAAACTCATTGCTTATTCATTATACCAGAAAATACCGAAAAAACCAACTTCTAAGCAGATATTTTTCGAAAGATCGATAATAAATTTTATGCATATTTCGTCAATAATAGTTCCACTTGTGCTGATAACTCTGCTAGATTACCATTATTCTGCAGCACAACATCCGCCTTTTTAACTTTCATTTCCAAAGGCCATTGGGAGTTGATTCTCTGTTTCAGTTCAATTTCAGATAAACCATCTCTTGCTTGAAGACGTTGTAACTGTTTGGTGTCATCTATATTCACCACCCAGACTTGGTCAAAAAGCTGTTGCAATCTGGCTTCATAAAGCAACGGCGCTTCTACTACAATCATTTTCACTCCTCGAGCTTCATGTTCCGTTAATTTCACTTGAATCCGCTCTTTAATCAAAGGATGCATCACTTCCTCTAAGGCACGTCTGGCTCCGATATCTGCAAAGATTATTCTCCCTAGAGTATGTCGGTCAATCTCTCCTGTTGCAGTAACAATCTCCACGCCAAACATTGCTCTCACCATCTGATAAGCTGCTCCGTCCGATTTAAGCAAGTCATGTGCAATCTGATCCGCATCAATTACTAGAATCCCATGCTGTTGCAGTAGTTTGGCAACCGTAGATTTTCCTGAACCAATTCCGCCAGTTAAACCAATTTTAATCATTTTAACTCTCCTTATTTCTGACAATGTGGACAATAATGAGTGCCACGTCCTCCAAAGTTGATCCAGGCTACTCTTTCACCACATTGCTGACATAATTCTCCTTGGCGACCATAAACACGGAGATAATTTTGATAGGAACCAGCTTTGCCTTCCGCATCCAGATAATCCCGTTTGGTAGTACCACGATGAGTAATTCCTTCCTGTAAAACCTGGCGCACTGTTAGATAAAGCTTAGCTGTTTCATCTGCGGTTAATGAATTTACCATTCGAGTTGGATGAATTCCCGCTAGAAACAATGCTTCATCGGTATAGATATTTCCCAATCCTGCCAGCAACTCTTGATTTAAAAGCGCCTTTTTAATCGCAAGTTTACGTTTACCTAATCGTTCCTGAAAGACTTCCAAAGTGAAAGTCTCGGTGAGTGGTTCGGGTCCTAATTTCTGCAACCCGCTAGGGAATTCAGTTGATTTAACCAACCAAACTTTACCAAATTTACGGTGATCACGAAAGCGTAACTCCTGACCGTTATCCAGCCAGAGCTGTAAATAGGTAGCTTTAGCTGGTTCGGTCGCGCCTGATTCAATCACCAGTTGCCCGGTCATTCGCAAATGAAAAATCAGAAGTAACTCTTGATTTAATCCGATCAAAATATATTTACCACGACGGGTTACGCTTTGAATCTCTGCTCCTTGAACATTTGAGAGGAACTCTTCTGGGGTAAGATCCTGAATCAATTTTTCTAATTTAACAATCCCACCAGTAATAATCTGCCCCATCAATTTAGGACGTAAACTACGACAGATCGTTTCTACCTCTGGTAACTCAGGCATTATCCTTCCACCACCTTCAACGGGTGCATCTCGCCCCAATTCTGTCCCATTTTTACCTCTACTGTCAGCGGAACATTTAAAACAACCGCCTTTTCCATCACTGTTTTGGCAAGATGCGCTAACTCAAGACATTTTTCCATTGGACTCTCAAAGACCAATTCATCATGTACCTGCAATAACAATCTACCTAGCTCTGGTTGTTCACGTAATTTCGCCTGCAACTGTACCATGGCAATCTTAATAATATCCGCAGCTGTTCCTTGAATTGGGGTGTTGCGTGCCATTCGCTCCGCAAAAGAACGCAGAGTATAATTACGCGAATCAAGCTCAGGTAGCTTCCGCACTCGCCCCAGAATAGTTGCTGCCTGACCCGAGTTGCGAGCATCGGTAATTAACTTTTCGGCATAATCCTTCACTCCGGGATACTGCTTAAAATATGCTGCAATGAAACTATCAGCTTCTTTACGACTAATTCGTAAATTTTTAGCCAGTCCAAAGCCACTAATTCCATAAATAATTCCAAAATTAACTGCTTTCGCCTGATTACGCATCTCTTTCGTAACCTCAGCAAGTGGCACACCATAAACTGCTGCTGCAGTAGCGGTATGAATATCCTCACCTTGATGAAATGCCTCACAAAAAGCAGGATCGCCTGAGAAATGTGCCATCACTCTTAGTTCAATCTGGGAATAATCCACTGCCAGCAGTTGATACTCCTGATTAGCCGGGAGAAATGCCTTGCGAATCATGCGCCCCTCTTCCGAACGAATCGGGATATTCTGCAAGTTAGGCTCAGTACTGCTTAGACGTCCAGTGGTGGTCACAGCTTGATTAAAAGTGGTATGCACCCGTCTTGTAGCTGGATTAATCAGTTTAATTAACGAATCAATATAGGTGCTCTGTAATTTTAAATTCTGCCGGTACTCCAAGATCAAAGGAATCACTGGATGCTTGGGTGCTAATTCTTCAAGAACTTCAGCATCAGTCGAGTAGCCGGTTTTGTTCTTTTTGGGCGCAGGTAATGCCAGTTTTTCAAATAAGATTACTCCGAGTTGTTTGGGAGAAGCAATATTAAAACTCTCACCCACTAAATGATGAATCTCTGTTTCCAATTCGAGTTCCCTTTTTTTCAAAACAGCCCCAAATTCCTTTAAATACTCTGGGTCAACTTTAATTCCCGTCTGTTCCATCTCAAAGAGTACGGTTACTAAAGGCAACTCTACTGCTTCGTATAAATATTGAAAATTGTCACGCTCAATTCGTTGTTGAAACTCTGCACTTAATTGCGCCACTGCTGCCATTCGCCCCGCACAGAGCTTACTAAGAGTTGCTTCATCCAAATTTGCTGGTAGATTAAACGGAGAAAATTTGCTGCCACGTTCATTGGTACAAACTGCAATCTTATGTTTAAGATATCCTTCCGTCAGTTCTTCCAGCTCTAAACCACCAATTCCGGCATTAATCAAATACCCTGCAATTAAAGTATCTTCAATTTTTCCCTCAATTTTTAGTTGATATTTCCTTAAAAGATGCATTTGAGTCTTCAGATCATGCCCGTACTTGACAATCTCCTGATCTAAAAATATTTCTTGAATACTCTCAAGAAAAACTTCACCGCTGGTCAATGGATAGTACCAATAAGTATCACCGTTAGAAAGTCCTAGTCCCAACAATTCTTTTCCCGTCAGTGCAGTTGTGAGTAATTGAAAATAGCATTTCTGGGCTTTTTTAATCTCTAGGCAAGCTATTGAGAGCTCCAGTTCATTTATAACTTGAATCTCCGGAGCTAACTCTGCTAACTGTTTTACTGGTGGCGTAACTTCTGCGCCAGTTAATTTTTTAATCAAAGAACCGAACTGATACTCCTGACAAAAAGCAATTAATGCTTCGCGATCATATGTCTGATGTCGACAACAGTTAGTCAGATCAAGTTCCAATCCTACATTAGTAACAATTGTTGCCAGATACTTGCTCAAAAATGCTTGTTCACGATATTCTTCCAGCAGACCGCGTTCCCGAGGTCGTTCAATTTCTTCCAGATGTTGATAGAGTTCCTCGAGTGAGCCAAAGCGTGTCAGATATTTTAAAGCAGTCTTTTCACCAAAACCGGGTACCCCGGGAATATTATCCGAAGCATCACCCATCAAGCTTTTGAGATCAATCAGTTGCTGCGGGCTTAATTGATAACGTTTTTGAATATATTCAAGATCAACCCGTTCGACTTCAGTGATTCCTCGCTTGGTGTAGAGTACCTGAACCGTTGGTGCGACTAACTGAAACGCATCACGATCACCAGTAACAATCTCTACATTCAGACCATGTGCGGCACCTTGTTTCGCAAACGTGCCAATCAGATCATCTGCTTCAAATCCAGCCAGCTCATAGATTGGAATTCGCAAGATCTCTGCCAGCTGTCTAATTAAGGGAAACTGCGAGCGCAGCGAGTCCTCCATCTTCAAACGCTGTCCTTTATAATCCTGATACTCTTGATGACGAAAGGTAGGCGCACTCACATCAAAAGCCATCACTAAATAATCGGGACGCAATTCCTCCATTAACCTTAAGAGCATCATTGCCATTCCGTAAACTGCGTTGGTTGGTTGACCATCACTGGTTGCTAGTGGTGGCAAAGCAAAAAAAGCCCGATTTGCTAAGCTAAAACCATCCAGAATCACTAATTTTTCTGTCATTTTTGATTTAACCCTTTCTCGCTCGAAAATAATCATAACCGATTAAAGCTACTCCAACCGCATTGTCTGAGGATAGTTCCTGTGGTCCAAATTCAAACTGTAATCCATTTTCAGCTTCTGCCGCACGTAAATCAGCTCGCATTAATTGATTCGCCGCAACTCCACCCACTAACAAAACTCGTTTAATTCTATATTTTTCTGCAGCTAAGCAGCTGATTTTCAAGATTACTTTACTTAATGAATTAAAAATCTGTCGTGCTAACTCAGTTGCTGGCAGCTGACCTACTAATCTCTCTGCCGCAGTAGCTGGTCCCGAAAGACTGAAAGTCAAATCTTTAATACTCAGCGGCAATACCTTTGATGAACTAGAGTTAACTGCCATTCTTTCCAAGGCTGGTCCGGCTGGAAAAGCTGCTCCCAGCAACACTCCAATCCGGTCAATCAACTGTCCGATCTGCAAATCTGAGCTCCCACCAATTTTAGTAATCTCATAACCGGGAAAATTGGGTTTAACCAATAATAATTCCGTAGTACCCCCGGAAAGATGCCAAGCTAAGATGGGCTCGGCAAGTAAAGGTTGACCAATTAAACCGGCTCGCAAATGACCTTCTTGATGGCTGGTACCTAAAAACGGTACTCCTAAGATTTGTGCTAAAGTCTCACCAAAACTGGCTCCAGCAGTAAAAACTGGCAGATATGAATCTGCTACCGGACGAGGACGTACTCCAGCCGCGACTGCAGTTAGTTTTACCCCTGCAAAATCTGCTCCTAATAATTGAGGTAAATTTTTTAAATGCTGAAAAAGTGCCTCCGACTGTCGTAATCCTTTTGCTCCCAAAGGCACTGTTAACAAACGACGTCGATTCTCAACGATCTCTCCTGCTTCATTAATTAGTGCCATCGAAGTGGTATAGCAACTTGTATCAAACCCAATAATCATTCAAATCTGCCTTCTTTTCATGTAAAAATTGAAAAAAGGAGTATTACTCCTTTTTCTCTGTTAATTTTGAGATTGTTTTTCTTGCGTAGCAGGAACGGTTCTTCCACGAATAATATTCCCTAAAATTCCATTCACAAACTTTCCCGCATCATCATCGCCATATTTTTTGGCTAATTCCACTGCTTCATTGACAGCTACCGAGACCGGAGTTTCATCCCAAAACAGCAGCTCAAACAGTGCCAAACGCAGAATATTACGATCGGTGTTCGCCATGCGTTCGAGCTTCCATTCCGATGAATACTTTAAGATCTCCTCATCAATTTTTGGTAGATGTGCTAAAGTGCCGCTAATTAATTTCTCCAGAAAAATCGCTTCATTTTCTGTAAAAGTATATTCTGCGCTCACCAAGGGCAAGACCTGTTGCCAGGGATTACGCCCAATATCAGTTTGAAATAATACTTTAAAAGCCAGTTCCCTGGCAATGATCCGACTCATTTTATCACCTTTCAGTCATTGGGTGGAAAAACCCTTTTTATTATATCACGAAACGAGCCGCGTTCATCAATTCGTTTCCCCAGATAATAACCACACAGAATACAGATAACAAAGACCAATGCCTTCCAAAAGCTCAAAAAGACCCATAATAAGCCGGCAATTAATCCAATCAGGCTCCCGATGATCCGGCCCCGGTATCCGGCAATCTTGATTAACTGCTCCTTATAGTTTGCCTCCACTGGACCTTACTCCTTTCCTTACTCGACACGCGCTCTGGCTTCATTGGCTACTTTGGTAACCAGAACCTTGACTGAGTTCAATCGCATCCCGATTGTTTCATAGATATAATCGTCCACTTTCACCTTAATCTCTTCGCTGATCTCTGGAATAACCAGATCTGGATGAGCGGTGATCTCAATAAAAACATCCAAGCCGGATTGCTCCGCTCGTACCCCAACATGAGCATCCTTGACTCCTTTGACTCTTTTGCAAGCACGCATCGCCAAGCTTTCGACTGCTGAGACGGCAATGCGAATCTCACCCAATTTAGTCTGGCTAATGATTGTTTTTTCCTCACGACGACGTCGAAATACCATACTAAAAATATAAATCGTTACTAATAAAGTGATGATTACATTCCCCGAAATCCACCAAAAACCTTGTTGGGTTAATGTTAATAAATATTCACCGCGATCGGTTATACTTATGGAAAGAATGATCGCCATTTCCATTAGTAACAGACCAGCTATAAAACCTACTAACCGATCCCAAATTTTCATTATTGGTTGTTCCTTCCTTTCGCTCTGATTCTGTAATCTAGTTTATAAAAAGTATTCAGCTTGTCCAGATTACACCTGATCAAACAGATTTAAATATAATTATAAAATAAAGACTAATGTATTTTGGGTTCTGGTTCTTCTGGTTTTAAGGCTACACCTTGAATGTGAACATTCACTTCTACTACTTCCAATCCAGTCATACTCTGGATTGCTCGTTTCACATTCTCCTGTACCTGATAAGCAGTATCTGGCATTTTTGCTCCAAACTCAATCACGACAAAAAGATCAACTGCTGCCTGTTTCTCACCAACTTCGACTTTGACGCCTTTTGCCAAATTCTTCTTCATCAAAAGTTCCGTAAAACCCTCAACGACACCACCACTCATCCCAGCAATCCCTTTCACTTCTGTTGCTGCGATTCCTGCAATAATCTTCACTACTTCGTTGGCAATACGAACGCTGCCATTACGTTCATATTTTTCAAGCTGTCCTGCCAAAGTTACACCTCCATCCAAACCCTTTCCATTTTAAAACAATCTCTTAACAAATGGCTTCTACGAATTATAGATTCTGGCTTGAATAAAATTAGTATAAACTTCACCACTTCTAAAATAAGGATTATTTAAAACTTCCATTTGAAAAGGAATTGTTGTTTTTACTCCTTGAATCTCAAATTCTGCTAAAGCACGTAAAGCGCGGTTAATAGCTGCTTCACGATTTTCTCCCCAGACAATCAATTTCGCAATCATCGAATCATAGTAAGGTGGAATCATATATCCCTGATAAGCACAGCTATCGACACGAACTCCAGGTCCACCAGGTGCATGATAAACATTAATTCTTCCCGGAGAAGGTCTGAAATTCAACTCTGGATCTTCAGCATTAATCCGACATTCAATTGCATGTCCACGAACTACTACTTGATCCTGAGTCACCTGCAGTTCTTCTCCCGCAGCAACTCGCAGTTGTTCTTTAATTAAGTCAATTCCAGTCACCATCTCAGTAACCGGATGTTCAACTTGAATTCGCGTATTCATCTCCATAAAATAAAATTTACCATGTTTATCGAGTAAAAATTCTACTGTACCTGCATTAGCATATCCTACTGATTTGGCACCTTTTAAGGCTGCTGCCCCCATCTGACGTCGTAATTCTGCTGAAACCGCTGGTGAGGGAGATTCTTCGATTACTTTTTGATGTCGTCGTTGTACCGAACAGTCACGTTCTCCAAGATAAATTCCATTGCCATATTCATCCATCAAGAGTTGAATCTCAATATGTTTAGGTTCTTCAATATATTTTTCCATATACACTTCCGAATTACCAAACGATGCTTCTGCTTCAGCTTTTGCCATCCGAACAGCATTCAACAGTTCTGCCTGGTCATAAACTACTCGCATGCCACGACCACCACCACCTGCAGAAGCTTTAATAATTACTGGATAGCCAATCTCTGCTGCTAACTCTAGTGCAATTTTCTCATCGGCAATCACTCCATCAGAACCTGGTACAACTGGCACTCCTGCATCCTTCATCGTTTGTTTGGCAATTGCTTTATCACCCATCTTCTCAATTGCGGTCGCTGAGGGACCAATAAATTTAATATGATGGGTCTCACAAATCTCCGCAAATCGAGCATTTTCTGCCAAAAATCCATATCCAGGGTGAATTGCATCTACGCCCGCAATCGTTGCTACACTAATAATATTAGGAATATTTAAATAACTTTTGTTTCCAGGAGCTGGTCCAACACAAAATGCCTCGTCGGCGTAGTGAACATGTAAAGAATCTCGATCTGCCTCTGAATAAATTGCTACCGTTCCGATTCCCATCTCTTTACATGCACGAATAATTCTTAGTGCAATCTCGCCTCGATTCGCAATTAATATTTTATTGAACATTATGGTAACGAACACCTCCGCTATTTTTAGCGTTTCTTTAACTTAAATTAAAGTTTTTCAATAATAAATAATGGCTGCCCATACTCCACCGCTTGAGCGTTCTCTACCATGATGTTAACCACTTTACCGCGCCATTCCGCTTCAATCTCATTCATTAACTTCATTGCCTCAATAATACAAAGTACCTGTCCTACTTCGACATTCTGTCCTACTTGAATGTATGGTTCGGCATCAGGACTAGACGACCGATAAAAAGTTCCAACCATTGGCGCACTTACCATTACTTGATTAGTTGCCAATCCTTCATCATTAGTTTCGACAGTTGTTTCAACCGCTGCAGGTACATTCTGTACTACGGGCGCTTGATTGGCTAGTGCTACTTGCGGTTGATTTAACGGTAAAGCTACTGCCTGATGATATGATGGTATAATCTGTGTTTGATTATTTGCACTACTTTTTTTAATTGTTAAACGAGTACCTTCACACTCAAAATTAAATTCAGCAATATCAGTACCGTCTAACATCTTTACTAATTCCTTTATATCCTTAATATTCACTAAATAGCCTCCTTTTTTGGAAAATCAAATTTGTACATATTTATTCACCAATAAACATTTATTTCCTGCTTTTTCTTTAATAAAAAAGCAAATTATGACCTATCATCCAATCCAAAGTATCTCCTTCAGACTAAACTTTAGGTCAATGATATATATATATTTTTTTTTCATAAAGATCTTTCATTGTATCGAGTGAAAATATCTGTCACGACACACTAACGTGCAGTATATCCATAAATCTCAAAGACCTTAACATTTTAGACACTTTGAGCAAGAAATATACTATATATTTTTCAGTAAATATCTTTCATTTTACCGAGTGAAAATATCCAGCGTACTAAGGATTTTTCACGAAGATAAAATGAATTAGATTTTCGGAAAATATACTATATTTTTAACCGCAATAGTCTTACTCACGCTCCACAATCTGAATCTGTTCCAAACTAACTGCTGCCGCTTCGGCAATCATCTCTCCAATCATTCGCGCCTGTTGCTGAGCTAAAGATTTCGTAACAACTATTGTCACCAATTTTGAGCCTACGGTTACCAGACAATCCTGGTATCCTTTGGCACTCAAGAGATTTTCCAACTCATGCTCCTTGGCAATTGCTCTGGTCAAACGCCACAATTCTTTCTCTGCCTCTTCCTGTACTTCATTTGAGACTCCACCTTGGTTTAAGATCTGCTTTACTTGTTCCAGATCTTCACTGCGCTCTCGATCTCTTTGAATCTTTAAGTCAAGTAACGAATCTCCGGGCTGGTACTCTGGAATAACCTGCGGTGGAGGACTATCCGCAG
>JBFYZC010000097.1:0-4013 GCA_041309705.1 Bacillota bacterium
ACACGACGAAACCAGCACACATGAGATCATCAATAAAACTACCACTCCAAATCGTTGCCAAACTTTGCGCATCAAATAAATCCCCCTTAGAAATTAAATAACTAAAATAAAACCCTTCTAACTTTAATTATCCCACATTTTAACAAAAATGTCAAATAAATCTCACTTTGCCTTCTTACTCTACCTCTGTATTCTCCGGCGGCGTCGCCAAAAACTCAATCCCCGGATTCTTCTCCGCCACCCACCTCAGTGACCAATCACTCCGAAACAACGCCACCGGACGTTCCCAGCGATCCGTCAAAAGCAGGTCACCCTGCAGGTCTTTCAACCCACTTCCATCCGGATTCTTCCCCTGAATCCAGCGCACCATGCTAAAAGGCAACTTCTGCAGGTCAATCTCCACCCCATACTCATTCCGCAAACGATGCTCCATCACCTCAAACTGCAAGGTTCCCACTGCACCAATGATATATGACTCCACTCCAATATCATACTGCCGGAAGAGCTGTACCGCGCCTTCCTGCGTCAGCTGAGTGATTCCTTTGGTAAACTGTTTGCGCTTCATGGTGTCCTTCGCTTGAACTCTGGCAAACTGTTCCGGTGGGAAGGTAGGGAAATCAGCAAATTTTAGTTTTTTGCCTTCATCGCATAAGGTATCACCGATTCCAAAGATCCCGGGGTCAAAGAGACCAATAATATCTCCCGGATAAGCCTCCTCGACCATTTCGCGCTCCTGCGCCATAAACTGCTGTGGTTGGGCTAATTTGATAGTTTTACCACCCTGCAGATGATAAACATTCATACCGCGAGTGAATTTGCCAGAACAGATGCGAATAAAGGCAAGTCGGTCGCGGTGGGCGGGATTCATATTCGCTTGAATCTTAAAGACAAAGGCTGAAAAAGCTTCATCTTCAGGTGAGACTACTCCTAGATTGGTGAGACGTGGTTTGGGTACAGGTGCCAGACGCAAGAATTCCTCGAGAAAAGGACGTACCCCAAAGTTGGTCATCGCACTACCAAAAAAGAGTGGTGTCAATTCACCACTTAAAACTTTTTGCAGATCGAAATGATCACCCGCTAAGTCGAGAAGTTCAATCTCATTACAGAGATTTTCTTGTGCGGCTGCGCCAAGAATTTCTGTAAAGGCAGGATCATCAGGACTGCCAATGGTTGAAGGCATAATCCATTGTCCATGTGCTCCAGAAGTATCAAAGAGCTCAATCTGGGCTAATTGTCGGTTATAGACTCCTTTATACTCACCATCGACTCCAACTGGCCAATTCATGGGATAGGAACGAATTCCTAAAACTTTTTCAATTTCTTCCATTAATTCAAAAGGATTTTTGCCATATCGGTCTAATTTATTGATAAAAGTGAAAATTGGGATACCACGTTGTTTACAGACTTTAAAGAGTTTAATAGTTTGTGCTTCCACCCCTTTAGCAACATCAATCAGCATCACTGCACTATCAGCGGCCATTAAAGTACGATAAGTGTCTTCGCTAAAATCTTGGTGACCAGGGGTATCTAGGATATTGATGCGATAACCTTCATAATCGAATTGTAAAACACTTGAAGTGACAGAAATGCCGCGTTGTTTTTCAATTTCCATCCAGTCAGAAACAGCGTGTCGCTGCGCTTTGCGGGCTTTAACTGAGCCAGCGAGGCGAATTGCCCCACCATAAAGGAGGAGTTTTTCGGTAAGAGTTGTTTTGCCAGCATCAGGATGTGAGATAATCGCAAAAGTACGACGACGTTGAAATTCATCTTTTAGTTCTGCAGAATTGCTTGACATGATCTTATTAACCTCCAAATTTAAAAGCAGAGTTCAGATATTTCTGGTCTCTGGTATTTTACTGTTCTTTTTATTAAATCAAAAGTCGATAACTATTATATCATGTCTGTTTTCATGGTAAAAGAGATTTTTTTTAGTCAATCTGAAGATATGTAATATAAAATTTTTCTTTGTAATTAAGCGGGTAAATAGTATAATGTATCTGGAGGTGTCACTTATGTCTGATGTGTTAAAAATTATTAAAGATTCGCGCTTGGACGACCGTCAAAAGCGCCACCAATTAATAAAAGAAAGTGAGAATTTTTTACCATACGTTAAGGTTAGTGAAAAAACCAAGGAACTTTTAGAAAAGCGAATTATTTGTGATTTATATGAAGGTAATGCGCCATGTTATCCCCGTTATTTGTTGCCAGATTATCAGAAATTTTTTAAAAACGGGAGTGACTATTTAAACCTAAAACCCCCGACAGATATTTACGAAGCGATTAATGCGCTTTTGATTATCTATAATTATGTACCATCAATTATTAATTATCCTGCCTATTTAGGACAGGTAGATGAGTTATTGGAACCATTTACTTATGGGGTTTCGGATGAGGAACTAAGAAAATTATTGCAGATGTTTTTGGTTAATATTGACCGTAATCTACCAAATGGTTTAGTGCATCTGAATCTGGGACCTAAAGCAACCAAGGTTGGATATTTAATTTTGGAATTGGAACGCGAGTTACGAAATTCGGTACCCAATATTTCTTTAAAAATAGATGCCCGAACTACAATGGAATTTTTATTGGAAGCAATCAAGACTGCTTTGGAAGTAGGGAAGCCTTATTTTGTAAATCATACTGAGATGGGCAATCTTCTGGGGGAAAATTATGGAATCGCGGGTTGCTATAGTGCTTTAAAAGTTGGTGGTGGATGTCACACTTTAGTCAGATTAAATTTGAAAGCGATTGCTGAAAATTCTAAGGGATTTAGTAAATTTGAAGAATCATTAGCAGAGGCAGTAACCGCACAATGTGAATTGATTAATGCGCGAACCAAGTTTATTGTGGAAGAAGCAGATTTCTTTAAAAATTCGTTCTTAGTCAAAGAAGGCTTGCTTGATCTGGGTAAATTCACGGCAATGGCAGGAGTATATGGCTTATATGAATGTGTAGAGTTGCTGACTGAAGGAAAGATGATGGGACATGAAATGGAAGCGAATACCATTGCTTTAGGAATTATCCAAAAAACCATGGAGTTAGTCAAAGCTCAGGAAGGACTGTATTGTGGTGGTACTGCTGATCGGATTGGGTTTCACGCCCAAGCGGGAGTCGAGACTGACATTGATGTCACAGCGGGAGTGCGAGTGAAGAATGGCAACGAGCCTGGTCTGGTGGATCAGATTATGTTGTCAGGAAAGTTGCATCAATCATTTGATACTGGAGTCAATGATATTTATCTTTTCGATCGTAATGCTAAGAATAATCTTGAAGGAATCGCCAAGATCATTAATGGTGCATTAAGTAATGGAATTCGAGTTATGGCAATTAATTCGGTGGAATCTGAGTTGGTAAGAATTACTGGATATTTAGTGAAACGAACTGATTTAATTCGCTATTTCTCTGGCGATCAGTTCCGCGAAGCAACGGTTAAATCAGGCGCAGAGAGTCTCAAGAATAACCGAATTATGGATCGCAAGGTGATTAGTAGTTTTTGAGATTTTGTTTGTATAAATAGAGTTTGTTATAGAAAAGAAACCGTCACTGAAATTTATTGTGACGGTTTTTAGATGTGATGGGGGTTTTATAAACAAAAACAAGTGTAGTAATTGTGATTGGTAATAAATGTTATTTGTTAAATGAGATTACTAATAAGTTTTGTCCAAGTGGCGCATTATAAATTGTTTTAATGTTGGATGACTTAGTTATATTTTGTTTGATTTCATCGAGAGAAATTTTATTATTTAAGATTAAATATAACTTATCAACATTCAAGTATTGTTTTTTATAATTAATGTCGTTATTTAAGGTTTTGAGGTCGGGAATTAGAGTGGGATGTTCCCCTAAATAATATGAGATAAAAGGATTATTCCAACTATCTAAATAAATTACTGGTTCATTATTCTTTCTAAGTGAGGTTATTTTTGAAGTTAATTTTGGCCAAGGATTAGCCATATCGATATTATAAGCGACAATGTTCAGAGCAATTAGATAAGAGATGACTGTGAGTATTA
>JBFYZC010000098.1:0-9524 GCA_041309705.1 Bacillota bacterium
CAGACGATCCATTGGTTTAGGATTCTCAAGATCCTGCTTGATCTGTTGGATTGCTCTTAATTGATCAGGGGTCTCCTCATAAAAGAAAGCCTCCTCAAATTCATGCTGCCATACTGTATCCGTAGCAAAAGCATACCCAGGTACTGTCTCGCGCTTGGCATATAGTTCAATTAAACCTTCTGCCATATTTTGAATAGACTCTTTGACCTTGGTCTTTACTTTCTGCCAATCAGCGCCACCTAATTTATTAATTTTGGGAGGATTATCTTCTACGCCAATATATTTTTGCAAGAGATTGACTTGATCGGTTGGTACAAAAAGTCGATCTCCATTAGCATACTCTAACCGTAAATAATCACGATGTCCACCAGCGATCTCTAAAGTTTCAATCCCGATATATTTACCAATCCCATGATTAATATGCACCACATAATCTCCAGGCTTGAGATCAGTAAAAGAGCTGATTTTAACTCCTTCTTGTTGAAATTTAGTTTGATACGATCTTTTCTGACGTCCATAAATCTCTGTTTCAGTTAAGAGAACAATCTTACTACTTGGCCATTCAAATCCTGACTCAAGATCAGCCACTGTAATCCAAACCGAACGTGGTGCTAATTCAATCAATTTTAACTCAGCCAGCTTGGCGGTAATTCCTTTTTCGCGCAAGATCTCCCGTAAACGACGTGCCTTTTCCTGACGCGTGACTACTAAAATTATCGTTGCACTATCTTTTAATAAATGGGTTAATTCCTGACAGAGCATCTCTACTTTACCATGAAAATTGGGTGGAGTTTTTAAAGATAAAGTCAGAGTGTGTTGTGGAGTCAATCCCTTTGGAGTTTTAGCCAAAAGAGAAATTGACCATGGTTTACTCTGCCATAATTTCTGCTCCAACAACTCTAAATCACAAAAAATTTCTTCTTCTTTAGGAAGAATAACCCCTTTTTCTAAGAAATTACTTAAAGTATTGGCGGTTTCTTCCATTAAATTTCGATAAGCATCTTTACCACGAATTGGTTCATCTAAAATCACTTTTGCCTGAGGTAGATAATCAAATAACGTTACTAATTTTGGTGTAAGCCATGGCAAAAATTGATCTGCGCCTGGCAACTGGTGTCCCTGTCCTAATCTTTCTAAGGCTTCTTTAATTCGATTCTGCAAAGATTCAGCAGCTTCTAACCTTCCTAGATCTTCTAGCTTTGCTACCTGTGTTATTAGTGCTTGATTAATAATACTTTGAGCTTGATTAAATTCATCTTGATGCCATAAACCTTCACGTGCTGGTAAAATTAAAGCTTCCTGAAGGTTTTCAAGTGATAATTGGGTTTCACTATTAAACTTACGAATTGAATCAATCTCGTCCCCAAAAAATTCAAGCCGAATCGGTTCTGGTTGATCTAGTGGAAAGATATCTACAATGTCGCCACGACGACTATATTGTCCTGGTTCAGTTACTAATTCAACCATTTCATAACCCATCCGAAAAAACTGCGCTATTAATTCAGTTAAATTATACTCCGTACCAATTTTTAATGATAAAATAAACTCCTTAAATTTTTCTGGTGGAAGAATACGCCGCCGTAGACCTTCCCACGAAGTAACCACAATCACCTGTTTTTCTTGCAGAAGATGCCGAATAGTACTAATTCTCTGTGCTGTTACTTCAGGCTCATATGCTTCTTCGTGAGGAAATAATTCATTACTAGGAAAAAACAAGACCTTTTGATCAATTAAAAGACTGACCAGATCCAAGTAAAGACGATAAGCTTGACCATTGCTATAACTAACTACTAAAGTCGCTCCCGTCCAGTCCTCAAGTAAAGCTGCAATTGAGACTGCTTTTTGTGTTCCGTTCAGTCCGGTTAGTAAATCTTGATGATGCTCAAGAAAATGCTTTTTTATTAATTTGAATTCAGATTGTCCTGCGATTTCTGCTAGTAAACTTTTCACAAAAAACCTCCTGATACAACCCAAGATAAAAATTTATAATATTTTGTTACAATGATTACTTATAATTAAGCTCTCTTATGTCTATTCATTTCTAAAACAAAATTATTCCACGCAAAATGACTCAAGATCGCCAAGCTCAGTTTTATCCACCAAGCGAAGGGAAGTAACAAAAAAATACTCAAGCCCAAATGGACAATAATCCCTGCCAAGACTAGCGAGTTTATCCAGCGGTGATATATTAAGAATGTTTCATAAATTCCTTCACCCAACCCAAAACAGGCGTAGAAAAGTGGTAGTGGCAAAGCTAGTGATGTTGCCACCGCATATTTAATTATTTCTTCACCAAATGGTGCGAGGAATCCTACTCTGAATTGTTCTTTCAATCCCAAACGCAACCAGATTTGATTCCAAAGCCATGCCATTGGTAACGCTAGGCTTATTCCAATTATCAGTTTCATTAATCCGTATGATTACCACAATTAATTCATTTATACCCACAAAATCAACTGATTTTTGATAATCCCTATACTTTCCCTGAGATCTAATTTACTAAGACTAAAACTCTAAAAAAAATCTCTCTAAGAACGCTTACCATTAAAATGATTCATTGTATAATCAATACCCTTAGTGACATAAGCATAAGCAGCTTCAGAGGCATCCTTGACTGTTTGTTCGATAATTTCCATTTCAGTTGCATTAAATCTACTTAAAACGTAATCCGCAACACTTACTCCAATTGGAGGTTTGCCAATCCCGATTCGAATTCGTGCAATCTGATCTGTATCCATCAAGCCAATGATCGAACTCAAACCACGATGTCCTCCAGCACTACCATTAGTTCTAATTCTCAAAACGCCTAGTTCAAGGTCGAGATCATCATAGATCACCAAAATCTGCTCGGCTGGAATCTTGTAGTAAAGTGCTAACTCCAGCACTGCTTGTCCACTCAAATTCATATAAGTTTGCGGTTTCAAGAGATAAACTGGTACATTTCCCAGCTTAGTTTTAGCATAAAGACTTTGAAATCCTTTTTGTGATAGAGTTACACCTAACTTGTTTGCCAATTGATCAATGGCTAAAAACCCGGCATTATGCCGGGTTTCGTGATATTGTTTACCGGGATTACCTAATCCCGTAATTAGAAACAAATAATCACCCCCGCGGGAATTATATTTACTCTTTTTTAGCATTAATAACTTCTGGTTCTTTTGCCTCAGTAATCTCAATCTTTGGTGCAACCGCTCGAGCAACTGTTTCTTCGGGTCCATTTAAAGCTCTAACTCCTGGAGAGAGCTTCAGATCTTTTACATAAATCCCCAGACCACTTGAGAGTTTACTGACATCGACATTAATCTGGTCAGGCAGATTATCTGGTAAACAAGAGATCTCCAGCTCATGAAGTACCTGTTCAATTATTGATCCATCACGAGAACGTTTTTCCTCATTGACTAGATGTACCCCAATTTTCACTGTAATCTCATGATTCCTTCTAATCCGCATGAAATCAAGATGTAAATACTCGCCTCCCAGAAAGTCTTTCTGCAAGTCTTTAATCAAAACTTCTTCTACTGTTTCACTCTTTCCTTGCTCAAAACGCAACTTAACCAACTTACTAGTACCGTGATCGGCAATCAATCGCTTTAAATCATGGTTACTAACAGTAATCTCCTGTGCTGGTTGACCCTCGCCATACACAACCGCTGGTATCCGACCATTGCGGCGTAGTTCGTGGGTAGATATCTCGCCAAGCTCCTTACGCAAATTAGCTGCTAATGAAAGTTCCATTCCTTCTCCTCCTTGATATATATGTTGCACTAAAAATTTAAATATTTTCCGAAAAATCTAATTTATTTTACCTTCGCGAAAAATCCTTACTGCTCTGGATATTTTCACTCGGTAAGATAAAAGATCTTTATTGGAAAATATATAGATCAGTCCAACATATTTCCTTGGTTATCCTTTCCAAAAGATCTAATTCATTTTATCTTCGTGAAAAATCCTTACTGCTCTGGATATTTTCACTCAATACAATCAAAGATCTTTAGTGGAAAGTATATATATCCTTTCCAAAAGATCTAATTCATTTTATCTTCGTGAAAAATCCTTAGTGCTCTAAATAATTTCCAAAAGATCTAATTTATTTTACCTTCGCGAAAAATCCTTACTGCTCTGGATATTTTCACTCGATAAAATAAAAGACCTTTATTGGAAAGTATATTGATCTTTTCACTCAGTAAAATAAAAGATCTTTAGTGGAAATTATATTGATCTTTTCACTCGATACAATCAAAGATCTTCATTATGATGAAAACTAAAGTTATTTTAAAACTTTTTGAAGTAGATTCAAGACTATTTCAGATATAAAATTATAACATTTTTAATTATTTTTGTAAACATTAATATTTTGTCGAGAATAAACGAGCTATTTACAAAAACTCAGTAGTATATATATTACATTTTTTATTTTTTATTTTTTTCACGTGGTGAGATCCAATTCGGAAAATTTTCTTGCCGACTACGTGCAATCGCCAATGCTTTCGCCGGAACTTCTTTACTAATTGTTGATCCTGCCCCAATGGTAGCATCTTTTCCTACTATCACTGGTGCGACCAGATTAGTATTACTGCCAATAAATGCACCATCACCAATAATGGTTTTATGTTTTTTAATTCCATCATAATTACAGGTAATCGTTCCAGCTCCAATATTTACTTCCGCACCAATTTCTGCATCGCCCAGATAAGTAAGATGTGGTACTTTACTCCCTTTTTCAAGAGTAGTATTCTTTACTTCTACAAAATCACCAAATTTTACTTGCTCAGCACTTTTAGTTCCAGGACGCAAATAGGCAAATGGTCCTACAGTATTTGCGCTCCCTAAATTAGACTCAAGAATCTGACTAAACTGAATTTTTGAACCATCACCAATCTTTGAATCAATAATCCTAGTATGTGGTCCGATCTCACAACCAGCACCAATTTTAGTTTTACCTAACAAAAATGTTCCTGGCAGAACTACTGTATCTACTCCCAGCTCTACCTCGATACCAATATAAGTATGATTTGGATCTTGAATGGTAACTCCCGCACGCATCCACTGCTCATTAATTGAAAGCTTCAATAGTTGCTCAGTATGTGCTAATTGAACTCGATCATTAGGACCCATTACCTCAGCAGCCTCAGTCTGCATTCCAACTACTCGCAAGCCACGCTCCACCATTACTTGAAAAACATCGGTTAAATAATATTCACCTTGTGCATTTTTAGGAGTAAGTGTTTTCAATGCTTCCAAGAGAATTTTAATCTCAAAACAATAAACTCCGGTATTGACTTCATTAATTGCTCTCTGCTCAGCTGTTGCGTCTTTATCTTCGACAATTCCAATAATGTCCCCCTCTTGATTACGCAACATACGTCCATAGCCTTTAGGTTCTGCTAAACTAGTTGTTAAAATTGCTGCTGCTGCAGATTTTTGATTTTTTAAAGCTACTAACTCCCTTAAAGTTTCCGGGCGAATTAATGGAGTATCACCATACAAAACCAGCAGATCTCCTGATGTATTTTCCAAAAATTCCTGTGCCATCATTACCGCATGCCCCGTTCCTAACTGTTCGTGCTGCCAAAAATATTGATATTTCTCTCCCATAGCAGAGATTACTTGCTCACCTTTAAACCCAACTACTACTGCAATCGCTTCCGAACCTGCTTTTTCAGCTGCATCAACTACATAACCCAACATTGGTCGGTCTAGCAGTTGATGTAGTACTTTAGGATAACTTGATTTCATTCGTGTTCCTTGACCAGCCGCTAAAATTAATGAGTTCAATTTCGACATTAAGATTACCTCCAGATATAGTATCAACCAATTTTTGAAACTTCAAACCAACAAAATACGCAATTGATTATTCTTTTTTTTATACTTTATTCCTTTATCAAAACAAAAAAGAACCTTTTCAGGTTCTCAATTTTACATAAATGGCTGGGGCGGCTGGACTCGAACCAACGAATGCGGGAGTCAAAGTCCCGTGCCTTACCAACTTGGCTACGCCCCAACAACGTAGATTAGTATATCAAGCATTTTAAATAATGTCAAGTATCTATTTGCATAAATTTTATTTTTTTTTCGTATTGAAAAAACCGGCGTTAACCGGTTTTCATTTTAACAATTATTAAATTGGATACTTACTAAGTACCAATCACCATACTATATAATTTCCAAAAGATCTTCATTGTAAAGTATATTGATCTTTTCACTCAATATAATAAAAGATCTTTACCAGAAAATATATAGATATTAAATTTTTAGCCAATCCCTTAAATCCCTTAATTCTCTTTATTAATTCTCTCTCAATTTTACTGTGCTATTTCGTATTCTTTCAAAATTGCAGTTTGAATTAACTCTCTAGATTCGGAAGTAATTGGATGCGCAATATCGCGGAACTCTCCTTCAGGAGTTTTACGACTTGGCATTGCCACAAACAATCCATTCTGACCCTCAATTACGCGAATGTCTCGTACTACAAAAGCATCATCAATTGTAATTGAAGCGATTGCTTTCATCTTCCCTTCAGTATTTACCTTTTTAAGTCGAACATCAGTGATATTCATCAAAAACCCACTCACCTTTCTCTTCATCTCATCATAGTTAGCCGGTCGGAAGAATTATAATTTCAAAGCACTCGCTGTTGCGAGTAGGTTTCCGCCAAGCTTTGTTTTTTGAATGATTATAATTTCCATAATAACTTAAAAACTCCTTCTATAAACAAATATTTTTTAAAAAATTTTTCACCAACTATATATTTTCCGATAAAGATCTTTTATTTTTCCGAGTGAAAATATCCAGCGTACTAAAGATTTTTTCCGAAGGTAAAATGAATTAGATCTTTCGGAAAATATATATTAAAGATTAGGTGTTATTTGCTTTTAGAAAGTACCTCGCGCGCCAATTTTAAGTCACTTGGTTTGTCCACATCAATTCCCACCTCTGGATAAGGCGAGATTATTCCTGCTACCACTAAGTCAAAAACCGTTCTTACACGTTGTTCAATATTAGCAATCGTTAATTTACCAGTCAATAACTTCAAAAAACACCGCCATCCTAACAAACGACATAGTTGAACTGGTTTTTTTCTCAAGGCGACTGCTTTTTCTAATATCTCGCGCTGATCTTTTAGTACATGAGGAGTTAGTAGAACTAAATTACCTCCAGTAAAGGTACCCTCTTTTAATCTCACATAAGTCCGTTGTACTTGCGGATATTTCGCTTCATTTACTGTTTTAGAAACAAATGAGTAATAAAGGTCAGCCGAATTTTTATCACAACGTACTAAAAAATCCTCTAAAGCTTCCTTAGTAATCAAGGGGATATCCGAAGTCACAATTAAAACTGGCTCAAGTGCTTCTAAAACCTCTAAACCATTAAATAAACTCTCTACCATGGAAGTTCCATGTTGCACAAAGAGAACTTTTTTGGCATTAGCCTTTGCGCTAATACTTTTTGATCCTACTACTACAATTTTTTTTATCTCACGAACACTGCATAAAGCATCAATTACGTAATCAATCATCGGTTGACCATCAATTTCAATTTCCGCTTCATACTGTGCTTGGCTAACCGTCCGCAGTGCTCCGGAGTTTAAAGCTCCCGCCAATATCACTGCATCCATTTAGTCGCCTCCACCTTTACTATCCTGTTGTACCAGATCCATAATACTATTTTCAGCATTTTCAATATGCTCTTGAACAATCTTCCGCGCCAGGTCTCCATCGCGAGTTACTAATGCCTCAACTATCTTCCGATGTTCGTCTAAAGCACTCCTCATTCGCCCTGGACAACCAAGTGATGTAGTGCGAAACCGTTGAATCTGTTCACGTAAGTTATTAATAATCTGGAATAAACGCTCATTGCGACTTGCTTTATATATTAACGAATGAAAATCGGTATCGGTTTCCACAACTTTACTAAGATCTCCAATTTCGATATCTTTTGCTATTTTTACCAAACATCGTTCCATCTCTTCGAATTCTTCATCAGAAGCTCTTTCTGCTGCCAGCTCAGCGGCTAATCCCTCCAAAGCACGACGAATCTCAAATACATCCGCAATATCCTTCAATGATACACCAGCCACATAAGCTCCCTTACGTGGAATCATTACTACTAAACCTTCAAGTTCTAATTTACGAATTGCTTCACGAATTGGAGTTCTACTAACACCCATCTCTTCTGCGAGTTGAATCTCCATCATCCTCTCTCCAGGAGAAAGCTTTCCGATAATAATCGCTTCTCGTAATGATTCAAAAACTAATTCTCGCAAAGGCTTATAATTATCAAGACGAATCGGGATTAATGGTTCTCTCATTGCATTCTTCCTCGCTTTCTAGCATACTCAATATTTTTTACTTTTTAAGCTGTTTTATGCTCTAAGATTTCTAGCTTTAGTAAATTTAGTAAGACAAGCAAACCACTCTGATGGTACTGCGCTCAAAAACGCTGCCACAACCTCAGCTGATGGTGCAAATGCAAAAACCGTAGGTCCGCTACCCGACATCAGACTAGTCAGACCAAATTTACTAAAAAATGCTTTAACTTCATGAATACCCGGAAATGCTTCTAGAGCAGGTTGCTCCAAAACATTACCCCAGTTTTCAATAATTTCATCAACCTCTCCAATATTTAAAGCTGCTATCACTGACTCTATTTTAGGATGTCGCTCAATCTCAGTCACACACAATCTTTGATAAACCAATGGGGTTGGTACAGCAATATTGGGGGTCACCAAAAGCACCTCTAAATCTTCTGGCGCTGATAAAGGCTGCAATTTTTCACCAATTCCAGTTGCGCGTGCTGTTCCTTGCAGAATACAGAAAGGGACATCAGCTCCCAATCTCAAGCCTAACTTTAATAAAGCTTCTTGCGAAAGATTAAGCTCCCATAACTCATTTAACGCTAACAAAGTGACTGCTGCATCAGTACTCCCACCCGCCAAACCAGCTGCCATCGGAATCTTTTTCTCTAAATGAATCTCTATCCCGTGAGTAATTCCAAACTCTTCTTGCAATAACTTTACTGCTCGGCAGATAATATTACTTTGATCAACCGGCAAATCATTGCGACTACAGGTGAGTTTCACTTCCTCTGCTGCTTTAAAAGTCAGAATATCCGAAAGCTCTATTGATTGCATCACCATATCTACTTCATGATATCCATCAGCTCGTCTGGCTAATACATCTAAACTTAAATTTATTTTTGCTGGTGCATAATATGTATTCATTTTTTCTTCCTAAAAAGTTTATTTTTTAATCTTCTTTTAAAAAATCTTCTACAACTATCCTCTAATTTCCTTTATAAATAGATATAAAAACACCGGATATCCGTAGAATTTCCAAATCCAGACTTCACATCTTTTAGTGAGTACGGATTTAATTAATTCTCTATCCGGTGGTTAAAAAATATGGCCGTACACCAAGCTTCGATCAAGCCCTCCCAAACGTTCTGAATCAGCCAACTCTGACTAGGCTACCTCACGGCACACAAATATTCCTATATACCGCTGCTTCCTTCCGGACCTGACGGGG
>JBFYZC010000099.1:0-12284 GCA_041309705.1 Bacillota bacterium
CTTTGCTTCAATTTTTGTCTTGGATTAGTTGGAAATTTTAAGCTACTTTTTGTGAGATAATCACTTTATATAGTTTATCGTCTTTAAATTAGTTATATAAAAGAGGCAAATAATGCCAAGGATGTAGGGGAACAATTAGTAAATTTTTACGTCTAAATGGTTGTTAAGTTTTTCCGTATTAAAAAAGTCTAATTGGGCAGGATTATTAGAATTAAAAACTAATAAATTAAGTATCACGATTTTGGTTAATCTTTTTTAAAGTTGGTGAATTTTTGGAAACCGCAGTGATTAATATTTCAGAAAATCATTTTGAATCATTACAACGTGGAGCAGAAATTCTACGTGCTGGTGGGTTGGTAGCATTTCCGACCGAGACAGTCTATGGTTTGGGAGCAATCTGTACCAATGAGCAAGCTCTATTAAAGATCTTTGCCGCGAAGGGTCGACCTTCGGATAATCCATTAATTGTACATATCTGGCATGAAAGTCAACTGAAGGATTTAGTTACCGAAGTTAGCGCGAAAGCGTTTAAATTAATGACAGAATTTTGGCCAGGTCCATTAACTTTGATCTTTCCTAAGCAAGCGCAAGTTTCCAAAGTGGTGACTGCGGGCTTAGAGACGGTAGCCGTTAGAATGCCTAAACATCCGGTGGCGCGAGAATTGTTGCGCTTGACCGGGATTCCAGTTGCTGCGCCTAGTGCTAATCTCTCAGGTCGCCCCAGTCCGACTCGTGGGACACATGTGGTTGACGACCTACTAGGGAAGATTGATTTAATTATTGAAGCTGGAGCTTGTGAAGCAGGAATAGAATCTACAGTACTATCTTTAGCAGGCGAGCAACCAGTAATCTTACGCCCTGGATCAGTTACCCGCGAGATGTTGGAAGAGAGTCTGGGAGAACCAGTATTTTTAGCCGAGGCAGATGCCGAGCGACCACAAGCGCCAGGAATGAAATATCAACATTATGCGCCTCAAGCGCCCGCAGTTTTGTTTGAAGGAGAAAATAGCGCTGTAGTGAACAGGATTAATCAGTTGCTAAAGACCGAAGCCGCAGGATTGAAAACTGTGGTCATCGCAAGTACTGAGAATCTCCAAGCCTATCCTCATGAATCGGTACTGGATTTGGGAGCTCAAGCTATCCCGGAAGAGGCAGGAGCACGTTTATACGATCTTTTGCGTTTCTGTGATCAATTGGGCGCGTAGCAAATTTCTATTGAAGGTATTGCATCAGATGGAGTAGGACCGGCAGTAAATAATCGATTACGAAAGGCGGTAGGAGGCAATGTGGAGCAAGTATCTTAAAATGTTTGCAATTGGCTTGCTAATCTGCTGTCAGGGAGGAACAATTAAAGCAGCAGCCTCGGATATACGTGTTGGAGAGACTTTGTCATACAAGGTTACGATTCGCGCGATTTATGGTGGTAAACAAACTGTGAAAGTAGTTTCACGTCAGCAATATAACGGGCGTGAAGTTTTTAAGATTGAATCAAAAATGACAACGGATGGGTTTGTGAAAACTCTTTTTAAATATTATGAAAATGAAGAAGTTTTAGTTGATGTAAATCAATTATCTCCTTTATACATAAAGCGCGAAGTTGGTGAACAGGGAAAAACCTTTGTAGAAAAGGTTGAGTTTGATTATGATCAGCAATTAGCCACGCGTCAAGTAAAACATAATGATGGTCGAGAAGAAAACCAGGAGATAAAGCTACCTGGCTTGGTGCAAGATCCCGTGACGCTGCCGTTTTATCTGCGGTACATTGATAATAGTCGAAAATTCATTTATTTTTATACCAATGGGGAAGTTACACCAGTGAACTATAAGGTAGCTTTGATTAACAAGAAAATTACCACTGAGGCTGGTGAATATTCTGGGTATTTGCGTTTTGATCAACCAGAAAGTCAGATTACGGTAATGCTTGGGAATGTTAAGGAACGTTTGCCGCTGGTAATTCAGAAAGGTACTAATTTAGGCAAGGTTGAGGCGAAATTGACCAAGTATGAATAGTCGTATCAAGTGGTACCAATTGAAGTACTTCCTGGTTAGCACAGTTTTCACATTGCCATAACAGATGATTGTGTATCATAATTCCGCGAAACTGAGTTTGGTTTTGGCAAACTGGACATTTCAAGCAAAGAACTTGCTGCTGATTTGACCAAGGCCAGACTAAATTGGTTTCCATTTTTTTCTCCTAAAATATTTTCTAAAAACTAACAGGATTTTCTCTTCAGCGCGTGGAAATAATTTTACAAAAGTAAACTCATATCAGTAGTATTGCGCGAAGTTGGATAAATTATAAGGTTAGGAAGTCCTGAATGAAAGTGTTTGGTGAAAAAAATGATTAATCAGGTACTATTTGTTTGTACAGGTAATACCTGTAGAAGTAGTATGGCAGAAGCTTTGCTACGCAAGATGCTTTTTGAGGATTTAGGAGAAAAAGCGGCGACAATTCAAGTAGTTTCAGCAGGTACTGGAGCAGTCACCGGTTCAAAAGCTGCCCAGAATGCAATTGCGGTGATGGAACGTGAAGGAATTGATCTACGCGGACATAAGGCAAAACAGATTACACCGGAATTAGTCAACTCGGTGGATCTGGTTTTAACAATGACCTTGGAACAGAAACAATCAGTGCAAAAAATATCAGAAATCGCAAAAGGAAAGACTTTTACGCTAAGTGAATTTGCAACTGGAGTTAAAGAATTAGAGAGCATTATTGCTCGAGCAGAAAGATTAAACCATATTATTGAGGAGAAAGGTCGGAAATTTCTTGAGAAAGAAGAACCGACTTTACAGGAGTTGCGCCGTCGTCATCAAGAGTTAACCCGGCAGTTACGTGCTTTAGATGAAGAATTACGCCGGATTGAACAGCGAATGGAGCAAGAAACGATCTCGGAACGACGTGAATTGGAAAGTTTGCAAGCTAGATTGAGTTCCTTAGAGATTTCTGATCCATATGGTCAAAATGTTGACGCATATCATATTTGCGCTAATGAAATTAAGACCAAACTAAAAGTAGTAGTTGAAAAGATTAAAGAATCACTACAGGATAAATGAGAGGAGACGATGTTTTGGGAGTAGTACATGTAATTGAACACCCATTAATTCAACATAAATTATCAATTATTCGCGATCAAAATACAGGTGCGAAAGAGTTTCGCGAATTGGTCGAGGAAGTTGCGATGTTAATGGCATACGAAGTAACACGGAATTTCCCCGTTGAAGAGATCGAAGTAGAAACGCCAGTAGCAACTGCACAGTGTCAAACTATTGCGGGACAAAAGATTGCCGTAGTGCCAATTTTACGAGCCGGTCTAGGTATGGTAAGTGGGATTTTGAAATTAATCCCGACAGCTAAAGTTGGTCATATTGGTGTTTATCGTGATCCGGAAACTTTACAACCAATCGAGTATTACTGTAAATTACCTCAAGAAATTAATGACTATGAATTGATTTTGATCGACCCAATGCTCGCTACCGGTGGTTCGGCAGCAGCTGGAATCCAGTTTTTGAAACAACGTGGTGCCACCCAGATTCGTTTGATGTCCTTGATTGCCTCTCCAGAAGGAATTCAACATGTCCAGGAGAAGCATCCGGAGATTGAGATCTACGTTGCAGCTGTGGATGATCGTCTTAATTCACATGGTTATATTGTTCCGGGACTTGGTGATGCCGGAGACCGTCTCTTTGGAACCAAGTAAAATTATTTTTAAAAATTATTTTACAATCACAAAAAATTAATCTACCTGTTTTGGGTGGATTTATTTTTTAATAACCAGCTAGAGATGGATTAAAATAATTATTGTTCTTATTTGTCAGACATTATAATGATTCGAAGTTAAAAATAGTTTTGATCTGGAGTATAGTCAAAGAAAATCGTTCTAATCTGGTCTAAAGGGCATAGATCTAGGAGAATGGGGAAAAACTCCTGAAAATAAGGTTTGTCAATTTAAGAACAGAGCAGTAAACTATCTTTATATCAGAATGGGGGAGAATTTTGAATTCAAAAGGAAAGCTATTAAAATTAATGATTGTTTTTGGTACACGTCCAGAAGCAATCAAGATGGCTCCATTGGTGAAAGCTTTATCCGAAACAGCTGATTTTCAAGTAAAAACAGTCGTTACCGCACAACATCGTCAGATGCTTGATCAGGTACTGAATATCTTTGAGGTTAATCCTGATTATGATTTAAATATTATGGCACAGGGACAGACACTGACTGATGTGACTTGCAAAGTCTTGCAAGGTTTGGCACCAATTTTGAAAATTGAAACTCCCGATCTGTTGCTGGTACATGGTGATACTACTACTACCTTTGCTAGTAGCTTGGCTGCTTTTTATCAAGGGGTGAAAGTAGGGCATGTAGAAGCAGGTCTACGTACTGGAGATAAGCAACAACCATTTCCTGAAGAGATAAATCGACTCTTGACTGCACGATTAGCAGACTTACATTTTGCGCCAACTGCGGAGGCAAGAGCTAATCTAACTCGTGAAGGAATTGATCCTGCAACTATCTATACTACTGGAAACACTGTCATTGATGCCCTGCAACAATGTGTCGCTAAACTACCAGAGATTCCAGCTAAAGATGAAGGAAATTTTGAGATTTTAGTGACCGCACACCGCCGTGAGAACTGGGGCGCACCAATGGCTCAAATTGCCAAAGCGCTCAAGCAGATTATTCAAGCCCATCCAGAAGTAAGACTAACGGTTCCGATGCATCTTAATCCAGGGGTACGTGAGCATTTTTATGCTGCTTTGGGTGATGAAGCACAAGCACGTTTAATCGAACCTTTTGACTATTTGGAAATGGCAGCGGCGTTAGTCAAGGCGGATTTGGTATTAACTGATTCTGGTGGCTTACAAGAAGAAGCACCGGCATTAGGCAGACCGGTTCTGGTATTACGTGAAAAAACCGAGCGTCCTGAGGCAGTAGCTGCGGGAACGGTCAAATTGGTCGGCACTGATCCAGAGTTAATCTTTAAAACAGTACAACAATTATTAGCTGACCAAAATGAGTATTCCAAAATGGCACAGGCAATAAATCCATATGGAGATGGGCAAGCTACTATAAGAATTGCAGCAGCAATTAAGCATGCTTTTGGCTTAGTGCCGGAGCGACCATTGGATTTTACTCCTCAGAAAAATTAAGAGAAGTGAATGATGAAGAAGAAAGAAGCACCAAAAGAGAATGTCTGGCGTAGTCTCGCCCTAGTCGGCTCATTAAGTCTCAATCTGGGCTTGATGGTGGCGGGCGGTTATTTTTTAGGAAAAATGCTTGAAGAACACTATCAGCTGGCTAATCTGAAACAGATTGGTCTGCTAGTTGGGTTACTCTTGGGTTTTTTTGAGCTCTTTCGAATTGCTTATAAGGCTGGTTCGGGAAAATGATGATTACACTAATTTTAATGGCTTTATCAGTGCTGATTTTATTCTTGACTCAAAATCACGAGTCAGTCGGAGCAGTAATCTTGGGGATTAATGCAGTGGGATTCGACATTATCTGGCAGAGCTTGCGTATGAAGCTGGTAAAGAAAGAGGCTTTGAATCAGGTTTTACTGGCAATTATGGGTGGTTTGGCAATTAGAATTGTAAGTATTTTTATTTTTATCCAAATTGCTAAATTTTGGCTTACTAACTCAGCCTTTTTTACATTTGGTTTAGTTTTATTGGCTATTCCGTTGGTAAGTATAGTTTTGTCATATAAATTTAGGTTGGAGAGGAATTAATATGGAAGCATCCCATGATTTAGTTAAACTTTTTGGTCTGCGGTTTAATTTGAAGATTATGATTATGACCTGGATTACAATGGCAATTATTACTGTAATTGCTTGGCTCGCTTCACGCAAGGTCAGTTTAGTTCCAAATAGTTGGCAGAGTATTGGCGAGATGCTGGTGGAGATGGTTCAAAACATGCTTCGTGAGAGCATGGGTGAGATAGGAATAAAATATACTTACTTTTTCGGATCATTGTTCCTTTTCATTTTAGTCTCCAATATGTTAGGTTTGATTCCGTTAATGGCTTCTCCCACACGTGATGTCAGTGTTACTTTAGCCCTAGCGTTTCTCTGGTTAGTCTGGGCGCAGTACATTGCGATTCGTGAGAATGGAATTGGTAATTACTTTAAACATTTTTTTCAGCCAGTTTTCTTCTTTGCACCAATCCATCTGATGGAGATGTTAACCCGTCCCTTAACCTTGGCACTGCGACTCTTTGGTAATATCTTTGCGGGTGAGATTCTTTTGGAACAATTAACTCATACTTTTAAAATTTTAGTCCCTTCGGTCTGGATTGCGATGAGTATTTTAATTGGGGCAATTCAAGCCTATATCTTTACAGTCTTAACGGTATCCTATACGGGTTTATCCGTATCTCATGAGGATCATACAGAGCATTCACATTAATGGAGGTGTCTTTTTTGATGGATTTAAAAGCATTAGTAGCAATCGTAGTAGGTGCAATTTGTGTCGGCGCAAGTTTTGCAGCCGCCATGGGTGACTCAAAGGCAGTTTCGACTGCACTCGAAGGAATGGCACGTCAACCAGAAGTACAAGGAAAACTTTTTACCTCAATGTTGATTGGTGTTGGTTTGATTGAGTCAATCCCGATTATCTCAATCGTTATTGCTTTCATATTATTAGGGAAGATCTGAGGTTAGTAGAATGGAGCTGACAACGGGAACAATTCTCTTTATGTTTGTTAATTTTCTGCTGTTGATGGGTGTTTTGGTGTATTTTTTATACCATCCGATTCAAAAGATTTTGGCAGAACGGCGTCAGAAGATCAGTGATGACCTACAAGCCGCAGGGAAATCCCGTGAAAGCTGGGAAAAATCTTCCAAAGAAGCGAAAGTAGCTTTTGAAAAAGCGCAGCAGGAAGCTTTGGAGATTGTGAACCGGGCGAAGCTTGAAGCAGAAAAGCTCCGTCAGGAGATTTTAACTACCGCCCAGCGTGAAGCGGAAGAATTACGAGTGAAAACGCAAAACGAGATTGAGCGTGCCAAGAAAGCTGCCAATGCCGAATTGCGTGAAGGTGCAGTATCCTTAGCACTTTTGGCAACCAGTAAAGTGATTAGTGACCAGATGAACAAAGAACTCAATGAGAAGTTGATTCGCAGCACACTTGATTTAATTGAGAAGGGAGCAAATAACAATGTACTCCCGGGTGGCGCTTAATTACAGTCAGGCTTTGGTGGATCTTGCTAAAGAACAAGCAAATCTGGATCAAATTTTAGCAGAGGCTGAGCGCTTGCTACCATTAGTTAAAATGCCAGAGATGGAGCAGTTTCTTAAGCACCCTAAGGTTCCGGTTCAGAGTAAACGTGAGATTTTACTAAAATTAATCTCTGATGATGCTCCGGAGATGTTAAATAACTTTTTTTCCTTGATTGTGGAGCGGCGTCGGGTTAATTTATTACCAATGATTATGGAAAGCTTAGTCGATCTAGCCCGTCAAGCTAAAGGGTATGCGATTGTTGAGTTAATCTCTGCTCAACCATTAACTGAAAGCGAGCAAGCAGGGGTAAAGTCACGGTTGGAGAAGACTTGGCAGACGAAAGTATATGTAAAATATCGAGAAAATCCTGGTTTGATTGGTGGAATTATTATTCGCCGTGGCGATGAACTGATTGACGGCTCACTTTCAGGACAGATCAAGGCGCTGAAGCGTCTCTTGCTCCAAGAAATTGAGCTACCAGCAGTATTCTCATAGTAAAGGACGATTATCATGCGGTTTGCGACTGAGGATATAATCTCGGTTTTAAAAGAACAAATTAACCGATATCAACTAAATGTAGAGACTGAGGAAGTCGGGACTGTCTTAGAGGTCGGTGACGGGATCGCCAGGATCTATGGTCTCGAAAAAGCGATGATGGGTGAGTTGCTCCTCTTCCCGAATGATATTTATGGGATGGTCTTGAATTTAGAAGAAGATAATGTCGGTTGCGTGCTTCTGGGTGATGAAACCCTAATTAAAGAAGGAGCACAGGTACATCGGACTAATAAAGTAGTGGAAGTACCAGTAGGTAACGAGATGATTGGGCGCGTTTTAAACTCGCTCGGTCAGCCGATTGATGGGAAAGGGTCGATTGCTACCAAGGAGTTTCGACCCGTGGAAAAGATTGCAGCGGGAATTGCCGCGCGTGAACCTGTAAAAGTGCCCTTGCAAACCGGAATCAAGGCGATTGACTCGGTGATTCCGATTGGACGTGGGCAGCGGGAACTGATTATTGGTGACCGTCAAACGGGTAAGACCGCGATTGCGATTGATACGATTTTGAATCAGAAGGAGACCGGAGTAATCTGTGTCTATGTCTGTATTGGACAAAAAACTTCTACCCTAGCGCAGATTGTGAAGACGATGGAAGAACGTGGAGCAATGAGTTATACGCTGGTCGTTGCAGCTACTGCAACTGATCCTGCCTCGTTACAGTACATTGCACCATTTGCCGGCTGTGCGATCGGTGAATATTTTATGGAGCAAGGCAAGGACGTTTTGGTAGTCTATGATGATCTTTCCAAACACGCGATTGCCTATCGAGCGATGTCACTCTTATTGCGTCGTCCACCGGGACGTGAAGCATATCCGGGTGATGTCTTCTACTTGCATTCACGTCTGCTGGAACGAGCTGCCAAGATGAACCAAGCTCACGGGGGCGGTTCGCTGACCGCACTGCCGATTGTTGAAACTTTGGCAGGTGATATTTCGGCTTACATTCCAACCAATGTAATTTCAATTACTGATGGACAGATCATCTTAAGTAGTGAACTCTTCTTTGGTGGAATTCGCCCCGCAATTAATGCCGGTTTATCGGTCTCGCGAGTGGGCGGTAATGCTCAAATCAAAGCAATGAAGCAAGTGGCGGGGAGACTCCGACTTGATCTAGCTCAGTATCGTGAGTTGGAAGCCTTTGCGCAGTTTGGAGCAGAGCTTGATAAGGCTACGCAAGCACGTTTAAATCGTGGTGCCCGTTTGGTTGAGTTACTCAAGCAGGAACAGTATAAGCCAATGCCAGTTAATGAACAGGTTGTGGTGATCTATGCTGCAACCAACGGATATCTGGACGATTTGAAATTAAATGAAGTTTCACGCTTTGAAAAAGAAATGTTGCAGTTCATGAAGCTTCAAGGAAATGAATTTTATCAAAAATTGACTGAAACCAAGGCGCTTGATCAAGAGTTGACCAATCAATTAAATATTCTCTTGAAGAATTTTAAAGAGCGTTTTCAACCAACTCAAAAATGAAACTTTAAAGAAACGAGAGATGGCAGATGGCCTCGATTCGTGATATCAAGTTAAAAATAAGAACTATTAAGAACATACAACAGATTACCAAAGCAATGAAGATGGTAGCTGCCGCACGTTTGAAAAAAGCGGAAGAACGGCTGGATGCAGCTAGACCTTATGCCAGAAAGCTTGCTGAGGTAACCTTGGATCTGGCTTCATTAACTCCGTGGTCGGATAATGCACTGTTAAAGCCAGAAAAAAAAGCTGACAAAGTTTTGATTCTGGTTTTTACAGGCGATCGTGGTCTGGCGGGAGGATTTCATCAGCAGATTGCTGATGGCTCAGTGCAGTTTGCTAAGAAATTTCAAGTAAAAAGTAGCGTTTCTTATTATATGATTGGTTTAAAAGGAGAACAGCGTTTTCAAACACGACGACTGCCGGTTTACCGACGTTTCGCTCATCCAGTAGTCGGAGTGCCATTCTCCATAGTCCAAGAGTTAGCGAACGAACTGATTGAACTCTACTTAAGTCAAGAATTCAATCAGATTTATCTTTACTACGCGAAATTTAAGTCGGCAATGTCTCAAAAACCACGTGCTTTTCAATTATTACCAATTGATCCTACCAAGGCAAAACAGAAAGAAGAACACGGTTTATTTCTTTTTGAGCCCAATCAAGATACGGTCTTAGATACCCTGTTACCACGTTATGTGGAAAGTGAGATCTATCGTGCTTTTTTGGAAACGGAAGTTGGAGAGTTGGGAGCACGGATGACTGCCATGTCCTCGGCAACAGATAATGCGGGAGAACTTATTGATCGCTATAAGTTGCAATACAATCGAATTCGTCAAAGCCAGATTACAAAAGAAATTGCAGAGATTGTTGGCGGGGCTGAAGCTCTCAATAATCGTTAGGGGGATTTTTCTATGGCTACTGGTCGAATCATTCAAATCATCGGCCCTGTTTTAGATCTTGAATTCTTACCAGAAGAGATTCCTGATATTAATACCGCAGTAAAAATTGATTTTAATTTTAAAGGTGAAGCACGCACCGTAGTAGCCGAGGTTATGCACCAATTAGGTAATAATCAAGTGCGTTGCGTAGCACTTAGTTCTACCGATGGGTTGACTCGTGGATTGGAAGCAGTGACGGATAATAAGCCGATTATGGTTCCGGTAGGACGAGAAACCTTGGGGAGAGTCTTTAATGTTTTAGGAGATGTAGTGGACGATGGTCCACCGGTTAAAGCTAATCAGTATCTGCCAATTCACCGCAAAGCACCTAGCTATGAAGAGCAAGCCAATGAACTGGAGATCTTGGAGACCGGGATTAAGGTCATCGACCTGTTAGCCCCTTATCCTAAAGGTGGCAAGGTCGGTCTCTTTGGTGGTGCGGGTGTAGGTAAAACGGTAATTATTATGGAATTAATCCGGAATATTGCCACGCAGCATGGCGGCTACTCAGTCTTTACCGGAGTCGGTGAACGAACTCGTGAGGGTAACGACCTCTGGCTGGAGATGAAAGAATCTGGTGTTATTGAAAAGACTGCCTTGGTCTTTGGACAGATGAACGAGCCACCTGGATCAAGGTTGCGGATTGCTTTGACTGGTTTAACTATGGCAGAGTATTTTCGCGATACCGAACATCAAGATGTCTTGCTCTTTGTCGATAATATCTTCCGTTTTGTACAGGCTGGTTCGGAAGTTTCAGCACTATTAGGACGAATTCCTTCCGCAGTAGGTTATCAACCTACGCTGGCAACCGAGATGGGAGCATTGCAAGAACGGATTACTTCAACCAAGAATGGTTCAATCACTTCAATTCAGGCAGTTTATGTTCCAGCGGATGACTACACTGATCCAGCACCAGCAACGACCTTTACCCATCTGGATGCGACGACTAACCTAGAACGAAGTATTGCTGAGCGTGGTATCTATCCGGCGGTAGATCCATTAGCCTCAACCTCGCGGATGTTAGCACCTGAGGTAGTGGGTGAGGAGCACTATCAGGTAGCACGCGGCGTACAGGAGACGCTACAGCGCTATAAAGAATTACAAGATATCATTGCGATTCTTGGGATGGATGAGTTAAGTGATCATGATAAATTAGTGGTAGCACGGGCACGCCGTTTGCAAAGCTTTTTGTCACAGCCATTCTTTGTCGCGGAGACCTTCTCTGGATTAAAAGGGAAGTATGTACCAGTAGCAGAGAGTGTACGTGGTTTCAAAGAGATCCTTGAAGGTAAACATGACCAACTTCCAGAAGAGGCTTTCTATATGGTTGGAACGATTGATGAAGCCATGGAAAAAGGAAAACAACTAATGGAACAGTCGTCTAATACGGGTGAAAAGAAATGAGAAAGTTGCTGCTTGAGGTGATTACCCCGACTGGAGTGATACTTCGGAAAGAGGTTGATTATGTCGTAGTGCCTACCTGTGATGGAGTAACTGGGATTTTGCCTGGGCATGTTCGCTTAATGACTAGACTCTCAACTGGGGTACTCCGTTATCAACTGGATGGTCAAGAAAGTTATCTGGCGGTAAGTGAAGGTTTTATGGAAGTAACTCCGCACAAGGTAAATGTACTGGCTGAAGCAGCGGAATTAGGTGAAGATGTTGATGTTGAGGAAGCTTTGGCGCAAAAGAAAGAGGCTGAATTAGCACTGCATCGTGATTTGGCATCGAGAAGTGCACATTTGCAAGCAGAAATTGCCTTGGGTCGTGTTGCAGCTAAATTGGACGCTGCGAGAAGAACAAAGTTATAATGAATGAATATTTTGTAATATATGAATAAAAGTTTTTCGATCATAAAATATTTAATATATTAAATTATTTATTTTAAACCGAAGTTTATTGTTGCTTCGGTTTTTACTTTTATTCTGGCAGGAAAATGGCTGTAAAGTAGCGAAATAATCCTTATCCAAGAAAGTGAAAGAGAGAAAGTAATGGAAACACAGAATGTTGCAATCTATTTGGATTTTGAAAATTTAGCGATTTCGGCGGAGGAGGTTTATCCTTCAAAGGATCGACCATTATTGATTGGTCCATTAGTGGACTT
>JBFYZC010000100.1:0-4462 GCA_041309705.1 Bacillota bacterium
GAGTCAATTCCCCAATCATTCTAATACTCTCCGTCTCACTCACCGCACCAGTGTAACCATTGATCATAATTCCCGCTACCTTGAGTCCCACCTGCTCTGCCTGCTTGACCGTGAGCAAGGTATGATTGATCGTTCCCAGACCAGCCCGCGCCACTACCAAGAGATTCAATTCTAACTCCTGCAGCAGATTTAAGAATAAATAACCCTGACTGGTTAGCGGCACCATCAAGCCCCCAGCGCCTTCCAAAACCAAATAAGGATATTTTTGCTTCAAAATCTGTAATTTCTCAAGAATTACTGGCACTTCAATCGTTACTCCCGCCAAACTCGCCGCCAAATGTGGTGAGACTGGCTCTAAAAAGCTATAACCCGTAAGAGTCTGCTCATCCTCGACTAGACCTGCTGCCAGCTTCACAAAACGGGTATCCCCGGGAATCAATTGCCCATTTTCTAGCAATGCCCCACTCAAGACTGGTTTAAAATAGCCCGCCTGATAACCATGCTGACGCAATAGCGAAGTTACGCCCGCCGCAACCACTGTTTTTCCCACGTCGGTATCGGTTCCAACAATAAAAATTCCCTGTGACATTCGCCCAACCCCAATTTAAACTAATTAAAACCACATTGTCAACCACCATATAGAAACTAGTTAACATTTAAACCATGAAAAAAGTCCACCAAATTCTGCAGGACTTTTCAATTCATTTTATGCTTTCGCGAAAGCAGTAATCGTAATTCCACCACGTGGCTTCTGGCAGACGGTTACTTCTACCCAATAGGGATCACAAGCAGCTTTCACATCATTGGCAATCTGTGCCGCTAATGCTTCACAGAAAGCACCTTCCTCACGAAAACTCCAAAGATAAAGCTTCAAGCTCTTACTCTCAATACATTTCTGATGTGGCGCATACTCGATGCGTACCGTCTCCCAATCCGGCTGTCCGGTCACTGGGCAGAGACTGGTCACTTCATCACTTTCCAAGACAATCTTCTCGACTCCCTCTGGTTTGGGGAAAGTCTCCAAAATTTTTACTGGATTACGTACTTCTTTACCTAAAATATTAAATTCCACCTGCAAAAACCTCCATCTATACTTCTAAACCAGCTGCCCTGATTAGCTCTAAATCGGCAGTGATCTGATTGCCAATCGTCGTTAAATAATTCCCCACCAAGACGGCATTTACTCCCGCACGCAACCCCAATTTTTGCTCTTCACCCAAGCTTGCTCGTCCACCTGCATAGCGAATCTCCCCATCAGGAATAATCCAGCGCAACAAGGCAAAAGTTTTTAAACTCTCCAGTGGCGCTAAAATTTTCTGCTCTGCCAGTGGCGTTCCCTTAATTGGCTGCAAGATATTCACTGGTATCGAGCGCACTCCCAATTCACGCAGTTCAAAAGCCAGCTTAATGCGATCACTCAGCTGTTCACCCAGTCCAATGATTCCACCCGCACAGACTTCAAGCCCTGCCGCTTGGGCATTTTTAATCGTCGCTACCCGCAGTTCATACGGATGGGTATCACAGATCATTGGATAAAACTCACGATTACTCTCCAGATTGTGATGATACCGTTCCACACCAACCTGCTTTAATGCTCTAGCTTGCGCAAGCGAGATACAGCCCAACGAGGCACATAACCGCAATGTCGTAGCCTCATGCAAAGCTGCAAAGATCTCTAAAATTTGCTCAAAATCTGCACCCGTTAAGACTTTGCCACTCGTCACCAGCGAGAACCGTTTTACCCCCGCCGCTTGATGCTCCAGTGCCATTTGCAGCGCTGCTTCCTTGGTAACTAGCGGATATTCCTTGATTCCAGTCTGATAATGTACCGACTGCGCACAAAATTTACAATTCTCGGAGCACTGCCCCGATTTGGCATTCATTATCGTGCAGAGATCAACTTTTGCGCCACGAAAGCTGGCACGAATTTGATCTGCCCAGAAGAACAGCTCCTCCAGCTCAGTAGTTTCACTCAAAGCCAGGGCGGTCGGAAGATCCAGCCTCGCACCGGCTAATATCTGCTCTCCAAGCTCCGCTAAGTTAATTGTCAAATTTGATCATCGCCTTAAATTAATAATAATATTTAACATATCTTATCTGGAATTAGTTGTCAAGTATCTAAATACTTTTTGAAACCCTGTACCAGATCAAGCTGATAACCCAGTGACTCATAGAATTGATGTGCTGCTTTACGCTGCGCTCCTGAGACAAACATTGTATAATAACAATTTCGTTCCCGTCCAAGCTGCTCGATTGCTAGCATTAGCTCACGCCCAACTCCCTGCTTTCTAACGCTGCTGGCAACAATTACATTCTCGATTACCAGAAATGGACGGCATTGCTTGACCAGATCACGACAGACAATTCCCATCACCGAACCCGCTAGCTTCCCGTTAACTTTTGCTCCCAACAGATAATAATCCTCATTCTGATTAATCCAAGCAAAATTCTTCGTCATCTGCTCAAAATCAACCGGTTCACCTGCTAATTCTTCCATTAAGCCCGCAAAATCTGGCAGATCTGCGGTAGTGATTTTTTTGATCTCCATCATTAACTTGATACCTTCCTGTAAATAGATTTTTAAACCGGACTAGCTTCTTAGTTTTTACTTTCACCAGAATCCCCTTCACAATTTCTTCGGATCTATTTTACCATAAATAGCAAAGAGTTGGAAGCTTGATCCGAAAGATAAGAGATAGATTGTCTCTCTTATTCGACAGAACGAAACTTTTGTTCGATAATTTGGCGGATTTGTTCGATGGAATGACGGTCTTTTCCGGGTAACCACTGGGGGTTACTCCTACAAATCCCGCCTCTCGTATCTCACCTCTCGCATCTTTAGAGACTGTCTTAAATTTTGTGTGAATGGCAAAGTGAGATATTTCCAATAAATCAAACACTCCAGCATTAAAAAATATATAGTTAAGCTAAATTAATATTTTTGGAATATATAGTTGATCCTTTTTTTACTTTAGAAATATTTGTTGGATAACCTATATAAATTCCTATTAATAAATGTCCTCCTATTGAAAATGAAATGCTAACATCAGTTACTTTAAAATTCAGTTCTTCATCATCAAAAGATTTAACAATAACTTCCTTACCAACCAGATCTTTTATCTGAACACTATTCTCAATATCAATTTTAGTATTCCCTCCTACAAAAGCAAAACCTTTATTGGATATTTCAAGTATATCATCAATTTGCATTACTTCAACCAAAATTATCAACTCTTTTTACCTTTTATTTATATTCTGAGATTATTTAGTTAGCTTTTTTTTAATCATCTCAAAATATTTAATTGCATCTTGTTTCTTCAAAGGATACTCAGTTAAATAATTAAAATACTCTTTACTAAGTCTCCTCAAAAATTCTTCATTAGAAATAACTATTTCTATATCTTCAGGTACTGCTGGTTCATTTATACACAACTTAACACCAGTTTTTCCAAAATACTCCTCTTCTCCTTCTTGAAAAGCACTCGAAAATACGCAACAAACATATTCTCGACCATATCCTTCCATACCTGGTGTAACAAATGCTTCAAGCATCTTTAAAAAATAGTATTCACCTCTCATACATCTAAAAAATATTTCAAAAAGTTCATCTAATTGATTTGTATTCATCAAAACACCTTCTTTTCAATTGAATATAAAAAATCTAATTTAATATCGGATAAAAATTTCTAACTTCGATTGCATCTTTAACATCTCTATTAATCCATCCCTCAAACTTAAGACCATTTGCCGCTGTTCCAGTAATCATATTTCCATCAATAGTGTTTTTACTTATACCATCTCTCATAGCTTCTTCTCCCCATTTCAATATATCTTGATCTGATATTTTGCTTGGGTCATAAACAGTTTTTGGTTTCTTAAATATTTTATAACTTGTTGGGGGAATAATATATTTTCCACTTTTATCATCTTTAAGCGGAACTTTATAAGTTATTTCATAAATGCCCTCAAAATATGGATGATGATCAATTCTTTCGATGAAATCTTTCTCATCAAGTCCCTCTTTCGTTTTGAAATAATTTTTAAATTCATCCATGTTATGTCCACCAATTATTCCTTTTGTTGCGTTTCTATCAAACTTTTTAACACTTTTAAGATGTTCTGCATAATCAGAACTGAATTTTAATTCAACTATAACTTGCACATTCGTCTTTTTTTCAAATTTATTATTCTGTTCACTCTCATCTGCCCTTTTATTCTCTTCTTTCAACTCCTCGCTTTTAGATTCCTGCTTTTCACTCGCTACCTTTGCCCCTTTAGCCCCAATCTGATCATGCCCACCCATTCCATCATCTTGAATCTTAATCTGCCCCATATAAGCACACATCAAAGTCGAGGATTTCAAAAGCGCAGGCGCACCCTTCACCAGCTTATTCGTCTTCCCACCCAACCAAGGAGCTGGAATCACCGGGATACATGGTACTTTCTGCACTGCGCCATTGCT
>JBFYZC010000101.1:0-9649 GCA_041309705.1 Bacillota bacterium
GCATATTGAGGAGTTGCCCGGCATGACTGCGGGCGAGATCTTGATAAGGAATCAAGGCATTCTGTCCTGCCCAGACTTTAAACTCTAAGGCTAAAAGTGCTTCTTGATAGGAGGTTCTCAAAGCGGTCAATTCAGGGGAGAAGCTTCCCAGACCAGCGGAGAAAGTAAAACTACTTTTAGCTTGAAAAGCTTGTTGGAGTTCGAGCAGAGTCTGATAAAGCTGCTCTTCGCTTTGCGAGCTGGTTAAACCACAGATTAAAACCAGTTCGGATGGTTTATGAAATAAAAGATAGTGGAAACTTGCTTGATCTGCTAGTGCATTATTTAAGAGCTCAATTAGCTGAAATTTGGTGAGTTGCAGGGTTTCAGTATTTAGATTTCTGCTTAATTCATGATAATTATCAAGTGAGATTAGAATGACCCCAAAGGTAGAGCTATTAAGATTTAATTCCAAAAAATCTAATTCTGCTTGCAGATCAGGAAAGAGTAACTCACTTTGTAAGAGATCAGTAAAGAATTTCTCCTGTAAGCGAGGGAGACTTGCTTTGACTAATGCTTGGAGGCGAAGACGTTCGCTGAAAGCAGCTTGACGTAGCGCAATTGTTTGTTGAGCTTCTTTTAAAACCTCGATTAATGCTTCGGGAGTGAGTGGCTTTAAGAGATAGCGAAAGACACCGGAGCTAATCGCCGCTTGGGCATAAGCAAATTCATTATAACCACTAATTAAGATTACCAAGCTCTCAGGGAGTTCTTTTTGAAGCTGTTGGGCAAGTTCAAGTCCATTCAGATGAGGCATCTGGATGTCAGAAAAGATAATCTGGGGCTTAATCTCACGTGCTAGCTCTAGAGCAGTAGTGCTTTTATCAAGAGCAGCAATAATCTGACAAGCATGAGCTTCCCAGGCGATTAAATGAGTGAGTTTCTCTAAAATAAGTGGTTCATCATCAATTAACATTACAGTATACACTTAGTTCCTCCCTAAAATCACAAGATAATGACGAAAATATAAAATTATTGACTATAAATAGAGTAATTATTTTACTATAATTAACTTATCGTTAACAAATTTTATAAAAATAGGGAGGGTTAAGTAATGAAACATAAGCTAATTAAAAGTACACTCGTGACGTTAATGGTCGCTGCTTTCTGCGGGGCTAATCTTGCTGCGGCAGCTCAGCCTATCAAGTTAAATCTCTTTTATTACAAACAAGAGATTGTGAATCAGATGAAAGAGTTGACGGAGGCTTTTACTAAAAGTAATCCCCAGATTAAGATCGAGCTGGAGATTGTACCGAATGATAGCATGACGGTTTTACGTACCAAGATGGCAAGTGGTCAAGCGCCAGATCTGATTCAACTGCAATCTTATGCCAACGTTTTCGAGTTTGCCCAAGCGGGTTGGTTGTTGGATCTTTCGAAAGAATCTGTTTTGAATCGGGTAATGCCAGGTGCTAAAAATGCAGTCACTTATCCTACCTGGGGTGAAAATAAAGCAATTCGTGGTAAAATATATGCTCTACCAATGGATCTAGCGGGAATTGGAATTATCTATAATAAAGAAATTTTCAACAAATATGGGTTGAAACCTCCTAAGACTTTTAAGGAATTAAAAATTGTCTGTGCTACTTTAAAGCAGCATAAAATTACGCCTTTCGCGTCAATGTTTAAAGCCAACTGGTCGCTGGGACACTTCTTGACGATGGCGCATACCACTTTGGCGGGAGCAAAATTGAATCCTTGGCTGGAGAAGATGAAGGCAGATAAAGCTTCTTATGCTGACCCGGTTGAGGTGAAGAGTCTCTTTAAGATGTTAGACTTCTATAAAGCGAACTCGGATCCACGAGCGGCAGAGTTTGACTGGAATGAACAGCAGGCTGCCTTTGCCAAAGGTGAAGCGGCAATGATGGTTCAAGGTCTCTGGTCATATGGAGCAGCCATTGCTACCAATCCTAAGTTGAAATGTGGCTTTATTCCTTTCCCTTGTACTGATAATGTCGCACAGAATAAAATGTATGCTGATGTTGATTCGACCTTTGCCATCTCGGCTGCCTCAAGTCCGGAAAAGATTAAAGCTGCTAAGACTTTTTTGGAATGGCTCACCACTCCCGAAGCAATCAAGATTTGGGTTGAGAAATGCAAGTTGGTGCCAACTTTTAAAGGAGCGAATCTCAAAGCGATGGATGCTCCATTCCAAGATCTTGTCGCTTATATGAATCGCAATCAGACTAATCCCTGGGCGTTCTCGATGTATCCAGTAACTGTTTTTGAAGATGCTTGCAAGAATGGGGCACAAGAGTATATTTTCGGGCGCAAAAATGCTAAGCAAGTGATTCAATATATCGATCAAACCTGGAAGAAAAATTAAGTATGGTTGATAGAGACGTACATTAGGAACTTTGGTACGTCTCTATCAGTTAAAAGAAGGTGAAAAAATGATTGCCGCACGTAAAACGAGAATTTTTTATTTTAGTCTCTTTTTACTACCAGCTTTTCTGCTCTATGCGACCTTTTTTATCTGGCCACTCTTGATGGGAGTACAATATTCTTTTACTGATTGGAATGGAGTAGTTCCAGAAATTCCTTTTAATATGAGTCGGAGTGAATTTGAAACCAAGGTGATTCGTCAGGTTAAAGCGCGAGCAGAGCTGGCTTATCTCTTAAAATATTACCAAAAAAGTGCTGATGGTCAATTTTATAATCTGACACATTGGATTAAAGAAAATGGTCGGGAACGACAGCTTACTGCAGCAGAGCGAGAGAAGATTAAAGCCATCCTCGCCAAAGTAGGAATCTCTTCGATTAAGCAGATCGGTTTGGCGAATTATCAAGAGATGTTTCAAGCGGATACACGTTTTGTACCGCGTTTTGAAAAAAAGTTTCTCTTTAATGAATTTGATGATCTGCCTACCTCAATAAAGCGGCAGCATTTTAATAATGATTTACTCAAACATTTATCAGCCCGAGAAAAAGCTTTGGTATTAGGTAGTTACCAATTAAATCAAGGGCAGAATGCCTATCTTTTAAAAGAGCATCTCGCTGAGAGCAAAGCAGAAGAGTTGAAGACGATTTTAGCTGAGCAGATGTACCAAACGGTTTATTTGCCTGGAGTGATTGGCTTTACGATTTTTTTTATGATTTTAAATGTGCTTTTGAGTAATTTTTTTGCTTTACTACTGGCACTTTTGCTTGATCATAAGCTACGGATGCAGAATTTTTTACGTTCGATCTTCTTTCTTCCCAATGTCTTGAGTCTAGTAATTGTGGCTTTTATCTGGTCATTTGTATTTAAGTTGATTATGCCGGCAGTAACAGGAATTCCTCTTTGGTTGGGGAGTACCGATTTAGCACCATATTGTGTGATAATAGTCTCGGTCTGGCAAGCTTGTGGTTATTTAATGGTGATTTATCTGGCAGGATTACAGACGATTCCCACTGATGTTTTAGAGGCAGCAGAGATTGATGGAGCGAATTGGAGTACGAAGTTTAAACATATTACTTGGCCATTACTGGCACCTGCATTGACAATCTGTCTGTTTTATAGTATTTCTAATTCTTTGAAGGCATTTGAAGTCCCGCTAGCCTTAACTAGTGGTGGACCAGGCTATGCGACTACTCCGATTGTATTGGATGTTTATTTTAATGCTTTTATGCAGAATCGTTTTGGTTATGGAACTGCCAAAGCAGTTTTACTTTGCTTAATAATTATTTTAATTACAGGGATTCAATTAACGCTGATGAAACGGCGGGAGGTGGAGCTATGAAACAACGACGTGGAGCAGTTTGGTTTGAGGGATTGATGTTTCTGGCAGCGATTATCTTTATTTTTCCGGTTTTTTTAGTCTTTTTGAATTCGTTTAAGACTGATCAACAGATCACTTTAAATCCACTTGCACTACCAACCTCATTTAGTTTTGCGAATTATCAAGCAGCCTGGGAAGAGACGAAGTTTCCACTGGTCTTTATAAATACGTTGGTAATTACTTTACTTAGTACCTCGGGGATTATCTTGATTAGCTCAATGGCAGCTTATGTTCTGGCACGAAGTAAAACTAAAATTAGCTGGATAATCTATCTATTCTTTACTTTCTCGATGGTAGTGCCATTTCATACTATTATGGTTCCTTTGGTCTCCTTGGCTAAAGAATTAAATCTTAAAAGTGTTTTGGGAATAATTCCCATCTATTTGGGCTTGGGCTGTCCAGCGGCAATCTTTATGTATCATGGTTTTATTAAGGGGGTTCCAGTAGAGATGGAGGAGTCAGCCGCTTTAGATGGTGCCTCAGTACCACGGACTTTTTTTCAGCTAGTCTTTCCTTTACTAACTCCAATCACTGCAACCATTGCTATCTTAGATGTACTCTGGATCTGGAATGATTTTTTATTGCCCTTGATTATTCTGCCAAAGCAAGCGACTATTCAATTAGCCCAATTTGGTTTTTTTGGAATGTATCGGAAACAATTCTCCCTAGCGATGGCTTCTTTGATTCTCTCAGCCTCACCAGTGGTGTTCTTTTATTTAATCATGCAGAAGTATATCGTGAAAGGAATTGCAGCAGGAGCAGTTAAGGGGTGAAATTTTCACGTAAAGTCGAGAGCAATTTTTGAAAATCATCTGGAAAGTCTGCGGTTAACTCAGGTAGCTCAAATTTACTGGCTGAAAAATTTAGTTTTCCAGCATGGAGGGCAGGGCGTTTGATTAAGGGACTTTTCACGCCATACTGCGCATCACCTAGCAAAGGATAACCAAGATGTGCTAAATGAACCCGAATCTGGTGTGTCCGTCCAGTTTCGAGAGTTAATTCCAGTAGGGAGTGGGTAGCAAAAATCTCTTGAACGCGATAATTGGTAACCGCAGGCTTGCCTGCTTGATCAACTAAGCGTTGTTTGGAGCTGGTGGCAATGGGTAACTCAATGCGTCCCGAGGATTCTTTTGGAATTCCTTGAATCACTGCGTAATAAGTACGGATGAACAGACTAAAAAAATTTTTTAAAAATGAATAAAAATTAATCAATATCTACTTTTTTAAAATAAATTATGGTAGCGATCAAGCCAAGGAGTGAGGTTCCAAAGACAGAAAAATAAGAGTACTCAGATGGATAGATGGCGTTGAATTTATTAGTGGCAATGGCGAGAATTGCTGACCATGGATAGAGTACAACATATTCTGAATTTAAAACTAATGCATTAATCATCGTGATCAAGATGGTAAAAACAATCGTGGTGACATAATTTTTAAAGATTAAGGTTACCCAAGCAATTGGGGTTAATAAAAGAAAAATCAGAATACCTCCAACTAAATATTCTTGAAATGACTTTATTAGTAGCGCACTGTTCAAACCATCAAATTGTCCAATTAATCCTAAAATTAAAGTTAATATCCAGGCAAACAAGGTTAAAAAGAGAATCCAGATAAAGAGCATGGTAAATTTACTGCTTAAAAAACTGTTACGCGATACTGGAATAGTTAAAAGATTTTTCAAGGTGTCTTCTACATATTCACGATTAAATAGATATGCTGTGATTACTCCATATAAAAGGATTCCGATTAGTAAAAGGATATATAGGTTAGTTTCAGTAAAAAATTTTTGAAAGGTAATCACTGTTTCAGGATGTTTTCTTTGACCAACGATCATTGCTAAAAACTCCATTCCAGGAGCAACAGCGGCGCCCATTAAGCTGATTAAGAACATTTGTGAACGTTTTAGCTTTAAAAACTCAGTAAATAATGAATTAACCAATTGCGCCACCACCAATCAATTTTATAAAATAATCTTCTAGATCATCTTTGCTGAGAGTAATCTTAGAGACTTCAATCTCGTTTTGCACTAGAACCTGATTTATTTTTCCTGCCATGGTTAAGTGCGAATAAATGCGAATTTCTCCTTTTTCATGAACTTCGTAATCGAAAATCTTTAAAACTTGTTCTAAAAGTAAGACTGCTTTATTTTCGTTTGATACTTGAAATTGAAGATACTTGCGATTTCTCTTTTGTAATTCTTCTAATTTAAGCTCTTCTAAAAGTTTTCCTTCGTGAATAATTCCAATTCGGTCGACGAGCTGTTCTATTTCGGATAAAATATGGCTGGAGATAAGGATAGTCATTTTTTTTTCAGAAGCAAAAGACTTGATTAGCTCACGCATCTCTTTGATTCCGATTGGATCTAGTCCATTAGTTGGTTCATCAAGGATTAATAGTTCAGGATGATGCATAATGGCACGAGCGATTCCTAGGCGTTGTTTCATACCTAAGGAAAATTTGCCGACGGGTTTTTTGGTTTCATTTTGAAGTCCTACAGTCTCAAGAACCTCGGTAATGATTTGTCGCTTTTGGATTCCCATTAGTTTGGCATTGATTAAGAGATTTTCTGCGGCAGTCAGATTCTCATAAAAGCCTGAGAATTCAATGATTGAACCGGTTCTGGTGAGAATTTCCTTTGAATTTTGTAAGAGATCTGCTCCGAAGATCTCGATTTTTCCCTGAGTTGGTTTAATTAAACCTAAGAGCATTCTGATAGTGGTGGTTTTGCCAGCACCGTTACGACCCAAAAAGCCATAAATCTCTCCTGGATAGACATTCATCTGAAGATTATCTACTGCTTTTTGGGTGCCATAGACCTTGCTGAGCTGGGTAGTTTTAATAATAGGATTCATTTGCACCTCTGATTTATATATTTTCCCAAAGATCTATATATTTTCCGAAAGATCTATTTCATTTTAGCTTCATAAAAAATCCTTAGTGCTTTGGATAATTTCACTCGTTAAAATGAAAGATCTTTATTGGAAAATATATAGTTGGTTTGTTGCATAATCAATTATAAGTAGATAATCTTAAATAGCACCAAATTATTTCTTAATTATTTCTTAATTTAGGTAGAGTGAAGCTAAAAGAGGTCTGTTCGTCGGGGGTACTTTCTGCCCAGATTTCACCAGAGTTCTTTTCGATGAGCACTTTGGCAATCGCTAAACCTAAGCCACTTCCGCTGTGTAAGGTGTTTCTAGAACGATCTGTGCGATACATTCTTTCAAAAATATGAGTTAAGTCTGAAGGGCTGATTCCTAAACCACGATCCCAAATTTTGACCTGATATTTTTGGTTCATTTCAATTAATTCAATACCGAGAATCTTGCCACTAATGCCATATTGTAAAACATTTTTGAGGAGATTACCAATCACCCGATTGAGACTAAGATGATCTGCTGAGACTAAACTTGGTTCTTTTGGAAGGTTGATTACTAACTCGAATTGTTCTCTTTTTAACTCCGGTAGAAATTCGATGAGCGTTTCACGAATTAATTCCCCAAGATCTAAGCATTCCATTTTCAAAGGAAGTTCATTGGCATCTATTTTTGACATTAGAAAAATTTCGTTAATTAAATCTTTTAGAGCAGCAGCTTTTTTAGAAACAATCTTCAGGTATTCTGTTTTTTCTGCTATCGAAGTATTCAAATCATCTTGGAGAGCATCAAGATAGCCAATAATTGAGGTGAGTGGAGTGCGGAGATCGTGAGAGATATTTGCTAAAAGACTCTTTTGAGTAAGTTTGGCACGCTCTGCTTCGATTTCAGTTCGAGCAAATGCTTCAATTAATGCATTAATTGTAAAAATTATCTCGTTAAACAGATGTTGCTCGTCGACTAATAATCTAATATTTAAATTTCCACCAACCACACTTTGTAATTGAAGCTCCCAGGCTTTTAATTGTTTAGACCATTGGAAATTTTTATATAGAATAAGCCCAGTAATTACTAATAAGCTTAGTAAGAGAATTATTTGTAATAATTTTTGTGGGGTATTTGAAAGAATTACGAGAAGAAGAACTATGAGCAGAAATAGTTGTAAGCTGTACCAGAGAATTACTCGATTATTTTTCATCTTTTTCACCAGCAAATTTATACCCGATGCCCCAGACAGTCTGAATAAATAATGGGTTGGAAGGATCGGTTTCAATCTTCATTCTTAGTTTTCGAATATGCACCATCACAGTATTGTCATCCTCTAAATAATCATGCTCCCAGACGTTACGAAAGAGCTGATTCTTGGTAAATACTTGCTCGGGATGAGAGGCTAAAAATTTTAGTAATTCAAATTCTTTAGCGGTCAGGGAGATTGCTTTTTCATTTTTAAAAACAGAGTATCTTTTTAGATCAATGGTTAAGTCTTTGAACTTAATTAATTGGGTCGAGTCTGCTAAAGATTCATTACCTAAAATTAAGAAACGCCTGATTTGTGCTTTGACACGCGCCATTACTTCGTTGATACTAAATGGTTTGGTAATATAATCATCTGCCCCGATACTTAACCCTAAAACTTTATCAAATTCCTGATCTTTGGCGGTTAACATTAGAATTGGAATATTACTTTGATTTCTGATTCGGCGACAGACCTCAATTCCATCAAATTTAGGGAGCATTAAATCTAGGAGAACTAGATGATAGTTGTTTTTTTGAAATAAGCACAATGCTTCTTCTCCATTAGATGCTAGGTCTACCTGATAGAGCTCGCGCTCAAGATATTTTTTTAAGAGCTCCCGAATCTCTCTTTCATCATCAACTACCAAGATACAACTTTCTTCCACAGTTACACCTACTTTTATTAAATTAATTTAAAATAGAAATGAATTATAAAAAGAATTAGCAGCTTGAATTAATATTCAGCTGCTTTGAGTAGTGATTAGGGATGGCTATTCTCTCTTAAAGTGGAGAGCAACTTTTTAAAATCATCTGGAAAGTCTGTGGTTAACTCGGGTAGCTCAAATTTACTAGCTGAAAAATTTAGTTTTCCAGCATGGAGGGCAGGGCGTTTGATTAATGGACTTTTCACGCCATACTGCGCATCACCTAGCAAAGGATAACCAAGCTGTGCTTAATGAACCCGTATCTGGTGCGTTCGTCCAGTCTAGAGAGTTAATTCCAGCAGGGCGTGGGTAGCAAAAATTTCTTCAACGCGATAATTGGTAACCGCAGGCTTGCCTGCTTGATCAACTAAGCGTTGTTTGGAGCTGGTGGCAATGGGTAACTCAATGCGTCCCGAGGATTCTTTTGGAATTCCTTGAACCACTGCGTAATAAGTACGAATAATTTGATGCATTTGAATCGCTTTACTTAGCTCAGCTTGAACGAAAGCATTCTTGGCGAAGATCACCAACCCAGAAGTGCCAAAGTCAAGCCGATTGACGGGACGTACTTTAAGCTTTTCACCTTGAGCATTTAGATAAGCGGCTACTTGGTTAGCAAGTGTCCCAGAGGTGATCTTTCCGGAAGGATGAGTCGCTAGCTGGGCAGGTTTGTTGAGGATCAATAATTGGCGATCTTCATAGACCACTTTTAGTTCACTAGCTTCAGGAGTAAGCTTTTGCTGTTCGATAGTTGGGGTTGAGACCAAGATTTGATCCCCATTTTTGAGAGATACTCCTGAATGAGCCCGTCGCCCATTTAATTTAACGAGCCCCTTAAAAAAATACTGTCGCAGACTACGTCCAGACAGTTGGGCTGTTGTTTTGAGATATTCGACTAAAGGAAGTGCCTCGCTTCCTGCATAGATTCCGAAGAAGAGCGTGGCATGTTTAGAGTTTGATTTTGTTTTTGATGACATTATAGCTCCAGTTTTTATAGTTGTTTTAAAAATTCTTCCAGTTCGGCTAAGGAATT
>JBFYZC010000102.1:0-5387 GCA_041309705.1 Bacillota bacterium
CTTTTACGTTGACAATCACCAGGGTAAACTGGTAGTTACCCAGAGTAAACCTGATTTTCAACTTGATCCAGCAGCAATCGCGGCAGCGATCACTCCACGCACCAAAGCAATCTTAATTAACTCACCCAACAACCCTACCGGAGTAGTTTATACTGAGGAGACTCTGCAAGCTTTAGCCAGAGTAATCCGAACCAAAGAAGCCGAGTATCAAAAGGTGATCTACCTGATCTCAGATGAACCATACTCTGGTCTGGTCTATGATGGCGTGACCGTTCCTTCAATCTTTAAAATTTTTCCCCATAGCATCCTTGCCACTTCACACAGTAAAGATCTAGCTCTCCCTGGCGAACGCATTGGCTATCTGGCAATCAGTCCCGAACTACCCGAAGCTGATTTAATCTTTGACGCGTTGGTCTTTGCCAACCGTACACTAGGTTTTGTCAATGCTCCCGCCTTGATGCAACGCTTAGTGGGTTCACTTCAAGGAACTACCGTTGGCGTAGAGATCTATCAGGAACGGCGTGATCTCTTATATGATCACTTGACCAAATTAGGCTTTACCGTCACCAAGCCCCAGGGAGCTTTCTATCTCTTTCCGCAGAGTCCAATTGCTGATGAGGTTGCCTTCTGTCAGGCGGCGCAAAAATATAATCTACTACTCGTACCTGGCAGTGGTTTTGGCGCTCCGGGTTACTTCCGGATTGCTTACTGTGTCTCACGTGAGACGATTCTTAATTCCTTCGAAGCATTTCACAAATTAGCTGAGGAATTTCAGCTGTAAACTTTTCAACCCTACTCAAAATGCATCACCTGTTTGATTGGCTCAGACCAGAGTTTTTGCATCACCTCTTGCACCATTGATGGCTCGCCGCTGGTATAAAAGATCGCTTCTTGCGGAGCTGTTGCGGTAGTCGCTAACTGATATTGGTCTAAAAGACGTGCGGTTTGACGTGCCACGGCGGCTCCGGTATCAATCACGGTAACTTTTGACCCACAAATTGCTTCGATCATTCCACGCAAAAACGGATAATGTGTACAACCCAGTACCAAAGTATCGATCCCCTCTGCCAGCAATGGATCAAGATACTGATGCAAAGTTCTTTCTGTCGCTGGCGAATTTAACTCACCAGATTCTACTAAATCAACCAAAGCGGGGGCAGGTTGTGTAAAGACTTTCGCTCCCGTTCCATATTTCTCCAAAAGACTAGCAAACCTTGTCCCACTCAAAGTCAGACTAGTTGCTAAAACTCCAATCTTCCCATTCTTGGTTGCTTCATGGGCTGGTTTCACTGCCGGCTCGACTCCAACCACTGGTAACTCAGGATATTTTGCCCGAATCTGATCTAACCCCGCCACACAAGCACTATTACAGGCAACCACGATTAATTTTGCTCCTAAACCAATTAAATAATCGGTTACCTCCAAGGTACGCTCACGAATCTCCGCTAATGGTTTAACTCCATAGGGACAATGCGCCGAATCAGCGAGATATAAAAATTTTTCATTAGGCAACAATTTTTTGAGCTCCAGCAAGATCGAGATCCCACCCACTCCTGAATCAAAAACTCCAATCGGTGCAACACTTGCCAAATCGCTCACCTCTCTATCGAAATTAAAATCAAAACAGTTTATCAATCTATACTTCGTGCTTGGTTAAGATTCCCCTGCTTTTAGTCTTCCTTAGCAATTGCTACTTCTTTTTCCAGCAAAAGATTCTCCTGACGCAACTCTTCAATCTGCTGTAACACCTTATCGACCTGATTGCGACGGGTAGTCGTAAGGTTTTGATATTCCTGTTTTGCCTCGTCTAACTTCTTCCCCATCTTCTCAAAACTCGAGCCAAAATTCTCCCATTGTTTCTGAAAATTAGCAAATAGCTGCAACATCCTACCCGTAGTCTGCTCCAAAGTAAAACTCTCCACTGCTTGGCGAATAATTGTTAAAAAGGCATACAAAGTTAATGGTGAACAAAGAATCACCTTACTTTTTAAAGCCTCATCTAGTAAAGTATGATCACTTTGATGCAAAAAATTATATATCTGTTCATTGGGGATAAAAACTAGCACAAAATCAACCGTCCGTTCGGCAGGGTTAATATAGTTTCGGTTGGTTACCTCTTTGATTCGCGCCCGCGCATCTTTGATGAACTGTTGTTTAGAGACTTCTTTGTGCCCTGCTTCTTCGCATTCTAAATAATTAAGATAATTATCCAGCGGAAACTTTACATCCATATTTAAGCGACGTTGTTTGGGTAAGAAAAAAGTATAATCAGGACGTGAGCCACTCTCAGTTAAAGATTGTTTCGCATAGTTAATTCCTTCAACCAAACCAATCTTTTGCAAAATATCCTCTGTCATTCGCTCACCCCATTGACCACGTAGCTGTGAATTAGTCAACGCTGCTTGCAATTGCTGGGTTGTTTTGGCTAGTTTAACCGTCTCTTGAGTGGCAACGCGCAATTGTGTGGTCAATTCACCAAACTTCTGCTCGCGATCTTTCTCTAATCGAAGGACGGTTTCTTGCATTAAATTAAGCTCTTTTCCTACTGAAACCAAAGCTTGATCAATCATTTTTTTACGATTCTCTAATGATTGTTCCCCTAATTCCTGCTGATTTTTTAACGAATTTTCCGCGACATTTAAAAATTGAAGGCTATTTTGAGTTAGTGCTTCATAGGAGAGTGCTGCAAATGATTCTTTTAACCGTGCAATCACTGCCTCCAAATCTCGTATCCGCTCTGTTTCATTTTGTTCTAATATATTTTTAGTAATCTGCATCAATTCTTGCCGTTTAATTAGTGTCACAATTAAAGTTAAACCTGCTCCAACTATTAATCCCGCAACAAAAAAAAAGAAACCTTCCATACAACACCTCCCACAAAAACTCGGCAATTTTATTCCACATTTTTCACAGATTCACCTGCAGAAATTTTCATAAAACAAAAAATCAACATATATAGTTAGACCTTTCGGGTAAAATATCTTCTGAATACCAAAGCAAAGATATTTGGTTTAGAAAAAAAATTCTTGAAAAGATTTACATTTTGTAGTTAAATTAGAGTAAAAGGTAATTATCGTTAGTTTTGTGAATATAATTTTCTATTTTACAAATATTAGGAGGAAATATGTCAACTGCAACTCATGATCAAACCCCAGATTCAAAAAAATCTTTTAACTATAAACAGTTATTCTTTATTATTTTTGGGGGTATTATTTTAATTTTTTTAATCTCAGTGCTCATCCCACCACCTTCACCATGGCTTTCTTCAATCACTGAGGTCTATGATCAGGAACATAGTTTAATCACCACCTATTCAAGACAGAATCGTCGCCCAATTCCTTTAAATGAGATTCCTGCCTTTTTGCAACAAGCTTTTATTTCAGTAGAAGACCATCGTTTCTATAAACATTTTGGAATTAATCCTTCACGAATCGCTAAAGCTGGTCTTACTAATCTAATGCATCGTCGCGTCGAAGAAGGCGGAAGCACAATCACACAACAACTTGCCAAAAATGCTTATCTCAGCCAAGAAAGAACTTTTATGCGCAAACTAAAAGAGCTGTTTTATGCAATCAAACTAGAAACCCATTATTCCAAAGAAAAAATTCTGGAACTTTATCTCAATCAAATCTACTTCGGACATAGTGCCTATGGAATCAAAGTTGCTGCCATGACTTACTTTGGCAAGAACATGGATCAGTTAAACCAGGCAGAGATGGCTCTCTTAGCTGGGTTGCCACGTGGTCCCGCTTTCTATTCTCCCTATACCCATCCTCAAAAAGCACAGGAACGGCTCGAACGTGTTTTAAATCGCATGTTAACCTGTGAATTTATCACAGCCGAACAGTATGAGACTTATCGGAAACAGAAGCTTACGTTGCCAGGAATTCAAAATAGAATCACTCGTCCAGCTCCTTATTTCTTAAGTTTAATGCAGGATGAATTAGCTAAAATTTTTCCTGATTCACCCGGAATCATCTATCAAGGTGGTCTAAAGATTGAGACTACTTTAAATACTAAAGTTCAAACAGCGGCTGAGAATACTCTTAGTCAAGGTTTACCGAAACTCTTACGTGATAAATATGGTCTCACGCAACCTCAAGGCGCATTAATTGCAATTAATCCCAGCAATGGTGCAATTCAAGCTCTAGTGGGTGGCACCAATTTTAATCTCTCACCATTTAATCGCGCTACACAGGCTAAACGTCAACCAGGTTCAAGCTTCAAACCAATCTTGTATGCCTCTGCTTTTGACCGCGGCTACACTTTAGCTTCGGTATTTGATCGTACTCCACAAACTTATCAGATTGGCAAGCAAATTTATCGTCCACTTGATCACAACGATGAATTTACTTCAGGAATGCTCTCGTTACGCGAAGCTCTGGCTTGTTCCAGCAATGTTATCTCAGTCAAACTCTTAGATCAACTTGGCTCAGAGCCAGTACTCAACTTTGCTCATAAACTAGGAATTACTTCCACACTACCGAGTCAACTTTCTCTGGCTCTTGGCTCAGGCGAGGTAACTCCACTAGAATTAATCTCTGCCTATGTACCACTTGCTAATGGAGGTGTCAAACATCCTCCTTATACCATTAAACGAATCCTGGATCACCGTAACCGCGTAATCTACTCAGCAGTTCCCAAAGGTGAACAGGTTCTTGATAAAGGTATTTCATTTCTAATTACTCAAGCAATGACTGGAGTCTTAAAATTAGGTGGTACTGCAGCTCAGGCTGGTAGCTTACTTGGCAGACCTGCCGCTGGAAAAACTGGTACTACCGAGAATAATCGTGATGCCTGGTTTGTTGGCTATACTCCCGATTTAGTAGCTGGCGTTTATGTTGGTTGTGACAAAAATCAACGTTATCTTCCCGGTGCTGCCAGTCAAATCGCTGCTCCTATTTGGGTGAAATTTATTAATCAAGCTTTACAAGGTCAAGCACCTCGTGACTTTATTATTCCAGACTCGGTAATTAGTGCTACTGTGTGTAAAGAAACTGGTCAACGTGCTACTACTTATTGCCCTTCAACCTCAGAATTCTTCTTAAAAGGTACTGAACCAAAAGAATTTTGTCAGAAACATCAATTTTATGAGCTAAAAGTATGCACGCGCTCTGGTTTATTACCTGGACCAAACTGTCGTCATACTAAATTACAACGTTTCGATCCAGGAATGCAGCCTACTGAGACTTGTGATCGTTGTGGCAAGCCCAATCGAATTATTCGTTGGTTTGACGGTCTTTTTAACAAACGCCAACGTCAGCGCAACAATGAAATTCGCAATCAAGACTCTGAGCAATTTGAGGATCTTGAATCTGATCAACTTGAAGAGCGTAATATTAAAAGACAAAATCGAATTAAAAAGAAGTTAGATCAACTTTACGACG
>JBFYZC010000103.1:0-13586 GCA_041309705.1 Bacillota bacterium
GTAGACTTAGCTGGTTATGAAGTGAAAGTACGTGATCAAGTGATTAATCTTTCCAGTAAAGAGTTTGATTTATTACGTATTTTAATGACTCATGCGGGGCAGGTTTTATCACGAGAGCAGCTTTTAAATTTGGTATGGGGTAATGATTTTTATGGAGATTCTCGTACGGTTGATGTCCATATCAGGTGGTTACGTGAGAAGTTAGAGAGTGATCCAAGTGATCCTCAGTATATCTTAACTTTGCGTGGTGTTGGTTACAAATTTCGAAAGTGAGGGCTGGTGATGAAATTTCGAACACGGCTCTTTTTTTTATACCTATTAACAGTAGGGCTAATGACAATAGTATTAGCAGCCTATTTAATTAATTTTGAGGAAGAACGGATTCGTGGTACGCTACACGAGGAGCTTTTGATACAGGCAAAATTAATTGGATATACCTTAAGTGGAACTAGCTTAATTTCAGAAGACTTAGCTGACCTAGTAAGACGAGATGCTCGCGAGACTGGGGCAAGGGTGACGGTGATAAATCTTACTGGTGTTGTCTTGGCAGATTCAGCCGAAGACTATCGGAAGATGGTAAATCATCGCAATCGACCTGAGATTCAAGCTGCCTTGGATGACGGAGAGGGTTATGCGCTGCGCTATAGTAAGACTTTGCGTAAAAATCTGATTTACGTTGCTTATCCCATTAAACAAAAACAACAAATTATCGGGGTAATTCGTTTATCACGCAGTCAGGAACAGTTAAATCAGAGTTTATTTCGAGTGCGTTGGCTGATAATCGGTGGAATTCTAACAGCAGCATTTTTAGCAGTTCTCTTTGGTCGCTTTGCGCTCAATAAAATTACCAGCCCTATTTTGGAGTTACAACGAGTGGCAATTAGAATAACCAATGGAGATTTAAGTGAAAAAGTAAGATTTTATGGGCATGACGAATTAGCTGATTTGGGATTATCTTTAAATAGTATGACCAGACAGTTATCAGATTCTTTTACAATGATTAGTGAGGAAAAACAGAAGCTTGAAGTGATTATGGATAACTTGACTGATGGGATTTTAGTAGTTGATTCAAATCTAGAAGTTATTCTCTCTAATCCGGCAGCAATCGCGATTTTTGGTTTGAAAACAAAAAATATTTATCAACGACCAATTCTTGAGTTGCTCATCAATCATCATTTGCTGGAGCTAATCCAAGAAGTGGTAAGAACCCATCAACCATTAGAGAGTGAGTTAATCCTGCATTATCCTAGAGAGCGACAGTTACAGGTATCATTAGTACCATTACAAGATGAAGCCAAACAGCTGCGCGGAACAATTATGGTCTTTCATGATTTAACCAAAATTCGCTATTTAGAGCGAGTACGTCAAGATTTTGTGGCAAATGTCTCACATGAACTACGTACTCCGATCACAACTATTAAAGTAATGGCAGAGACATTAACTCGAGGTGGATGGCAGGAAACTGAGTTGTTGAAACGTTATTTGGGAGCAATCGATCAGGAATGCGATCGTTTGGCAAATTTGATTAATGATCTACTTGCTTTAGCAAAATTAGATTCTAAGATTGAAGTTCCTACTGAACAATTTACACTTTATAATTTAGTGCAAGAGGTGGTGGAGCGCTTTGAGATCGCTGATAGTCTTATCAAGATAGTCATAGATCTGCCAGAGCTTCCCATGGTGAATGCAAATCGTAATCAAATTAAACAGGTCTTAATCAATCTAATTGATAATGCAGTAAAATACAACCATCCCAATGGAAGTGTCAGGATTGAAGCAAGTTGTGAAGGTGAGAATTGGGTAAGAGTTATGGTCAAAGATACAGGAATGGGAATCACGACGACTGATTTAAAAAGGATTTTTGAACGTTTTTATCGAGTGGATAAAGCACATTCGCGTCAGATTGGTGGAACCGGATTGGGACTTTCGATTGTCAAGCATATTGTGGAAGGCTATGGAGGAAAGATTGAGGTTGAAAGTGAAGTGGGTCAAGGTTCGACCTTTAGCTTTACAATTTCAGTGTGTTAAAAGAGTATCCTATTGCAAAAATGACTGCTTTAGAGCAGCAGAATGCAATAAGATACTCTTTTAATTATAATAATTAATGGATGAAAAGTTTGATTAGCAAAGTGACGAGACCACCAATCAACATAGTTACTGGAATAGTTAATACCCATGCCCATAAAATATTTTTAGCAAGAGCCCAGCGAACTGCGGATAATCTTTTAGAAGCGCCAACACCCATAATGGCAGTGGAGATGATATGTGTGGTACTAACGGGGGAACCGGCTGCCGAAGCAACATTGATCACGAGTGCCGAAGCTGTTTCGGCAGCAAAACCATTGATGGGTTCCAGACGAATCATATTTACACCCATGGTTTTGATGATCTTCCATCCCCCAACGGAGGTTCCTAGTGCCATCGCAATTGCACAAGCAATCATTACTTCAGTTGGAACATTAGAACCTTTGGGAAGAATGTTGGCACTAATCAAGGCTAAAGTAATGATTCCCATTGATTTTTGGGCATCATTTTTACCATGTTCAAATGCCATAAAGCCAGCCGAGAGGATTTGGAGTTTGGAGAACCATTTATTAACAAAACGATGTGATAAAGGACTTAACAAGACATATAATAATTTCATTAAAGAGAAACCAAGGATAAAACCAATTACTGGTGAAGTGAAAAGCGGAATAACTACTTTTTCAATTACTTTGCTCCAGACAATCTTATCAACCGAAAAAGCATAGGCGATCGAAGCGCCAACTAAACCACCGATTAAGGCATGTGAAGAGCTACTAGGAATACCATAGTACCAGGTAACTAGATCCCAGATGATTCCAGCTAGCAGTGCCGCGCAGATGACATATTGAGGCAGAAAACCATGTACCAAATCACCTGAGATAGTTTTGGCAACGTTATGACTGACCATTGCACCAATAAAGTTTAACCCAGCTGCCATAATAATCGCCTGACGTGGGGTTAAGACGCGTGTTGAAACTGAGGTAGCAATGGAATTAGCAGTGTCATGAAAACCGTTGATGAAATCAAAGGTTAGTGCCAAAATTATTACCAAACCTAATGAGATAGTAGTAATATCAAGCATTTTTCATGATTACTCCTTCAGCAATATTCGCCACATCTTCACAGGCATCCAGAGTATTCTCTAGATATTCATAGATTTCTTTCCATTTGATGACTTCCATGGGGTCTTTTTCCGAAGCAAAAAGATTAGAGATTGATTTGCGGAAGATATTATCACCCACATTTTCAATCCGATTGACCTCGATGATTTGTTCGCGAAGATTGCAGGTACGTTTCATATTTTTTAAATTAGCCATGACATTGCGAACTTCTTTAGTGCATTCGACAATTAATTTTGCCATTTGAATGGCATCGGCTTGAATTGTTTTGACATTCATCATTTCAAAACGATGGGCAGTTGATTCAATGGCATCAGCGATATTGTCCAGTTCTTTACCAAGCAGATGAATGTCTTCTCGATCAACGGGGGTGATAAAAGATTTGTTTAAATGTTCGAAGATTTTATGTACCTGTTGATCGCATTTATGCTCGAGCTCTTCAATTTTTTTAACTTTACATGAGATATCAGTATAGTTCTCCATCAGATCTAGGAGCATTTCTGCCGCAGTGCAGATTGAATCGGCGGTTTCTACAAAAAGTTGGAAAAAAATTTCTTCTTTAGCAGTTATTCTAAACAATAAATCCACCCTCTCTATAAAATTGAAATATTATTGCAAATATTAATTATTTTAAATACAGGTTATATCGCTACTTGAATCCTCCTCTTCTGTATAAGGTCTTAATTTGATCATAAAATAATTATAACATTATCTTAATGATTAAGGAAGAGATGCTACTCACAAAGTTAGTTTTAGAAGTGCGTCTTGAATTAAATAAAAAGTTTAATAATTTTAATTGAGCAAGAGTTAAAGGAGGTTTTTGGAGTAGAAATATTTTTATAAAATAACTTTGTTAACCTTAAGTTAACATTAGACGGAAAATATCTACTTTCTAAAAGAGCTAATTAGTTTTATCTTCTTAAAAATAATAAGTGCAGTAATTTTTTTAATAAAAATTAAATTAAGTCTTTTATAATTTATCTAATATTTAAAAGCTTTTTGGGGAATCCTTTCTTAATGAGGAGGGATTTCGGATGAACAAAGTTAGATTAATCTCTTTGATCTTATGCTTAATTTTTAGTTTAAGCAGTACGGTAGAAGCCTTTGAAGTTGATGTGCGTTCGGCAGTTTTGATGGAACCAATTAGTGGTAGGGTGCTTTATGCGCAGAATGATCAGCAAAGATTTCCTCCAGCCAGTGTAACTAAATTGATGACCATGTTATTAATTATGGAAGCAATTGAAAAGGGCAAGATTAAATGGAATGATAAAATTCCTACCACTGCAATCGCCGCCGGGATGGGTGGTTCACAGATTTTTTTGCGTGAAAAAGAAGAACTCTCATTAAGAGATATGATGAAAGCAATTGCAGTAGTCTCCGCAAATGATGCCAGTACTGCTGTCGCAGAGTATCTTTATGGCACTGATCAAGATTTTATCGAAGCGATGAATAAAAAAGCACAGGATTTAGGATTGAAAAATACTCATTTCGCTAATGAAACAGGTTTACCCGATCCTAATCATTACAGTAGTGCCTATGATCTAGCAGTAATCTCACGTGAATTAGTTAAGTATCCGGAGATTTTTAAATTTACTACCATTTGGCTGGATAGCTTACGTGATGGGAAATTTATTCTTAGAAATACTAATAAATTAATTAAATATTATCAGGGAGCAGATGGTTTGAAGACCGGTCATACTGATGAGGCAAAATTTTGTCTGGCAGCAACTGCTAAAAGAGACAATCTACGTTTGATTGCAGTAACCATGGGAGCGGAGAGTGATGCCGCCAGACTTTTTCAGACCAGACGACTTTTTGATTATGGGTTTCGTAATTATGAATGGAAGCAATTGAAAAAAACAGGGGAGATTGTTGGCGAAATACAATTGAAAGATGCTCAACCAGAGAAATTTTCGGTAAAATTAAAAAATAATTTTGGTTTAGCAATTGAGCGTGAGCAGAAAGAGAAAATTATAACCAAGGTAGTTAGTGCTAAAAAACTTGTTCTGCCAATAAAATCAGGACAAAAAGTAGGAGTTTTGCAGGCAATTAGTGCCGGAAAGGTGCTGACAACAGCTTCAGTATATAGTACAATTGAAGTTAAAAAAGCTAATTTTATTGTGAAAGGCTGGCGCAGTCTGCTTGGTTTTTTTAGTGAATTATTTACGGGAAAATTATTCCGTAAGACTAAGTAATCCCCGCGCAAGTTAATAAAACTATTTTTAGATATTTTCCGAAAGATCTAAATTATTTTATCATCGCGAAAAATCCTTAGTACGTTGGATATTTTCAATCGATATTAATGAAAGATCTTTACCGGAAAATATATAGATTAAAAACCTGCAAATTATGCAGGTTTTTAATTTGATCAGCTAAAAGAATAAGTTAACTAGAAAATCTTAAATTATAATTTGATAAATATTGACCAATGGTGGCTTTGGAGTGTATAATAAGATTAATTACCACTAATTGTAAAATATTTGTTTCTTTTCTTTTGTTAGTGATAATAATTGAAGTTTTAAGGCGAAATTATTTAAAATATAAATAAAACATATAATTTGTTAAATAATAAACGAAATATTAAAAGAAGATTCCTTGGAGAGGTGTCTAGCTTGAAAGAACCTATTTTGAAACTAGAAGCAGTTACTCAAGAATATCATCAGGGTAAAAATGTCTGTCAAGCAATTAAAGAAGCTAGTTTTACTATTTATAAAGGAGAATTAGTAGTAATTTTAGGAGCAAGTGGCTCGGGAAAGACTACTTTGTTGAAATTGATGAGTGGAATTATTCTGCCCACCAAAGGGCGAGTGATTTTTGATGGTGCTCCAATCAGTAACTATAATCATTATCAATTGACTAATTTTCGTCGTGAAAAGATTGGCTTTATCTTTAAAGATGCAAATTTAATTGGTAGTTTAACAGTAAGAGAAAATATTGAACTAGCTACTGAGCTGGTGCGATTTCCGACGGATATTAATCAGATTATCAGTGGAGTTGGATTAACCGAGCAGAGCGAGTTATTCCCAGGTGAATTATCAAACAGTCAGCAGAAAAGAGTAGCTTTAGCCCGAGCAGTAGCTAAAAATCCAGCAATAATTTTTGGTGATGAACCAACGGGAGAACTAGATTACAAGAATAGTATGATTATTTTAAAATTATTAAAGGCAATCAATCAAGCTACAGAAAAAAATGTAATCTTAGTAACAGACAATCCAGAGATTACTTTGATTGCCGACCGGATTATTAAATTACGGAGTGGTGAAATCATTGAGAACATCGAAAATCGATCTCCGATAAATTTGAATGAGATTGTGTGGTAGTGATGAAGAAGCTAAATTATCTTTTATGGCAGGAGCTTTGCCAGACCAAGAAAGAGATATTTATTATTGGAGCACTTATTTTTTTAGGGATAAGTGTTTTTATTGCATATTATTTAGCGTATCAAAATTTAAGTGAGGCAATAAATCATTACGGCGAACAATATCATTTATTTGATTATTATGTCGAGTCAAGAGATATTCCTGATGAAGCAGTTGCTAAAATTAAGGCATTAAATGGTGTAAATAGTATTGTTGGTCGAATTAGTAGCAATGTTAGTGGTGAATTTCCCAAAGGAAAGCGAGTTTCGCTACAGATACTCTCTTTACCAGAACGAGGCTTGCCTGTAATCAATAAAGTACAGTTTGTTGCTGGTCAAGCAGAAAATGATACTAACGTTTGTTGGGTAGAACAAAAAGTAGCTGTCAAGTATGGTTTAAAAGTAGGAGATTTTTTAAAAATACTGGTTAATTTGAAGGAATATCGATTTCGGATAGCTGCAATCGTAATTAGTCCGGAGTTTTTAGTTCCTAATAAAGCTAGCAGTTTAAATAGTGATTTTGAGCAAAATACTGAAGTGATCTATCTGCGTGAGTCAGTGGTGCGAAGTTTCGCTAATCAAAAAAATTATAACCAATTAGTAATCAAATTTGACTCTTATGTGAATCAGCTGACTTTAATTAAACGAATTGAAAGAATTATTAAACCATATAGTCTGGTACGTGGGGTAACTCGTCTCAAACAACTTAATTATCAGGTATTAAATGAAGAGCTTAGAAATTATTTGAAGATTGCCTGGTTTTTTGGTCTTGTTTTACTGAGTTTAACCGGAATAATGGTTAATTGGGCACAGAAATTAAAGTTTCAACGTCAAAGAAATGAGTTGCTGCTCTTGCAGATCTATGGTTATGAGCAGCGTAAACTTTTCTGGCATTATCTGAAATATGTCTTTTTAATCGGAATTTTTGCTATTTCACCTGCGTTTTTGTATGGTAGTTATTGGGGCATGATTATTTGTAAAGATTATCAAGTTCGTTTTAGTAGCCCTATTGTTGATTTTCATTATTTTGGAAGCACTTTTCTTTATGCGATTGGCCTGACCTTTGGATTTTTATTAATCTCAACTTATCCGGTTATTAGCAAGTATGTGCAGCAAAAGAATAACAACTCATGGTATAAAGCTAATTATCAGAAACCACAAATTCTGCTCGATAGATATCTCTGGTTTTGGGATAAAATCTCTTTTGAATTGAGAATAGTTTTAAGGAGTATTGTTTACTATTGGTCACGAACTGCGTGGTTTTTTTGGAGTAGTACATTAGTAATAGCAGTGATTATTTTTTCGGTTCTGCTTTTTAAAAACTTAAATTTAGGATTAAATCATTATTATAATAATATTGAGCAGTATGATTTAAAGGTAGTCTTTAATCGACCAGTCTCTTACTATGATGCGCTGGAGTTGCAAAGAATTAAAGGTATTTATAAAATTGAACCAATATTACAGATAAAGGTGAATTTAAAAAAAGAATGGCGTACTAAAGAGATCTGTTTGAGAGGATTGCCTGAAGGTGCAAGTTTGATTGGATTAACCAATCAAGCTTTATTACCAATTAAAATATCAACTACCGGAATTATACTTTCTGAAGCGGTTGCTAAAAAAATGGAAGTTAAAGTAGGAGAGAATATTTTTGTTAAACCTTATTTAGAATCTATCTCAGAAAGACCGATAAAAGTAATAGGCATTACCAAAGAGTACCTGCATTTCAATTGTTATATGGAAATTAAAACTCTAGGTCAATTTTTAGGCGAAGGAAGTTTTGCTAATGCAGTATTATTGAAAGTAACATCACGTAAATTAGAGTCGGTTAAACGAGAATTATATAAATATCCTGTGATTTTAGAGCTAGTTGAACGGCAAGTGGCATTTAAAGCAGAACAAGCTCATTATTTAATTATCTATCTTTTTATCGGGGTGTTATGCTTGGGAGTAGTTGCTGGTTATTTTATAATTATTTATTATAGCAATAAAATGATTTTTAATGAACGTCAATCTGATTTGCGCTTATTAAATCTGCTTGGTTGTGCAGAAACTAAAATTTTTAAACTCTTATATTTTGAAAATTTAATCTTATTGACAGTCTCATTATTTCCGGGAATTCTGCTTGGACATACCATCAATTATCTATTTGTAAAGATATTTTTTGATCCAGTCTTTGCAGGCGAGATAGTATTTTATCCGGGAATATATCTGATGGCATTTTTGATTAGTTGGGGGATATTATTTTTAGCACAAAGAGTTAAATTTGGTGAGCTGTTTAACACAGAATAGTGAAAGTTAAGGTGAGTGTAATGTTAGCCAAGAAGGTATGGAGCATTGTGGCAGCTATCATAGTGGTAATTGCGGGAGGTCTGCTATTTGCCTATAATAATAGAGTTAAGGTGTTAGTGACTACAGTGAAAAATGGTTCGATTCAGCAATCGATAGAACTTCGCGGCAGAGTAGAACTTGATCAAACGATGTTGGTCTACACTCAGACAGCAGGAAAAATTTTTAAAATGTTTATGAACGAGGGTGAATGGGTTGCTAAAGGAGTGGAGTTGGCTCGTTTGGATCTTGCTGAAAATAATCTCGCAATGGAAAAAGCAAAAGAGTTATATTTAGCCGCACAAATAGAATTAAACGCACTTGAACAGAGTATTCGTTCACAACAGCTAAAAGATGCCCAAGCTAAAGTAGAAGAAGCAAAAGCTGCTTTGGTTACAGCGCGCAAGGAGTATCATTATAAACTAGAATGTTTAGCCAAGGCAAGGCAGTTGAAAGAACAGGATCCAAATACTGAGGCTAACTATACCGATGCACAGCTATTAGCAAACAACGCTGCAGAAATGGTGAAGGAACTGGAACGACGTTTGGAGATTGCACAATACAATGTGTCATTGTTAATGACGACAGTTTCTCCCGAAGATTTGGCAGTGGCACGTGCCAGAGTTGAGCAAACCAAGTCGCACTTGCTTGAATTGGAAAGAAATGCTGAACGCTCAGTGATAGTAGCACCGATTGCGGGAACCATTTTAAGCAGATTTGTTAAAGAAGGAGAAGTAGTAGCCACAGGAACTGAACTTTATGAGATTGGTGATTATGATTCTGCTTATGTAAGAATTGATGTTTTGGTAGATGATGCCACAAAAATTCAACTAGGACAGAAAGTCTGGTTGACGGGTGAAATATTAAATGGCCAGCAAATTGCTGGTGAAATCTATTATATTGCTCCGAAAGCAGAGAAGATCGTTTCTTCTCTGGGAGTAGAACAACAGCGTGTAATGATGAAGATCCATTATAATCAGGCAGCATATAATTTTCGTCCGGGATATGAAGTAGATGTGAAGATTATTACGGCACGAAAAGAAAAAGTTTTATACATTCCGGAGCGGGCAATTTTTGGTGCTGCGATGGCAAAACAGGTTTTTTTGGTTAGGAAAGATCATCTGGAGTTGCGAAAAATTGAAGTTGGGATAGAAAGTCAAGAGATGCGCGAAATAACTGCTGGTTTAAAGCTGGGTGAAAAAGTGGTACTTGACCCAGAAAATAATCTCAAACCGGGTTTGTGGGTGAAACAAGGTCAGTAATATTATTTGAAAAATTACACACGCTATTGATTAAGAAGATTAAGTAACAAGGAGAGTGTGTAAATGAGTTGGACGATAGTTTCGATTATATTAATTTTGCTAATTACGGTGTACACGATTTTTTATGCGATTGAATTGTGGCAGAAAAAAAACTATCTAGGCTCAATTGCTACTGGTGTTTTATCAGTAGTAACTTTTGGACTTCCCTTATATATGATTATTATTCGGATGTATTAACAAAGAGCCACTCGAGAATTTTTGAGTGGCTCTTTTATAAATTTAGCTTGGATCAGGTGGTCTTAGCTGTACTCCAACACGACGGATTGAAACATTTACCTTAACTTTGATTATAGCATTGGGAAAATATTTTCGCCAATTGTATCTCTGCCACTCATTAGTGGTGAGCATGGTATTGCGGACTTTAATACCAAAACCAAAAATATCTGCTTGATAATCCTGCTGTGCTTTAGCAATTAGTTTTTCAATACGCTGTTTAATCTGAGCGGCGATGTATTTACCAAGTTTATCCTCATAATTAGGTTTAGTATAGTCAATTTTGCTTTGAATACTAATCAGATCTGCTTCTTGATTGACTGTGACAGTGAAGAAGTTTTTTCCGCCTTGCGAATGATACCTAATCTTGGTAGGACCTCCTGCACTAAGGCGAAAACTGATTTTGCCATTTTTGTTTAAAGGATCTTTGGTAGTCAACATAGCTTCTCTAAATTGGTTAGTAATCATTAATAAAGTTTGAGTCTCGTAATTATCGATATAACCGACCATTCGATCTTCTTTAAAAATTGCAGTTCCCATGGTAGAAATTTCTTTTTCGATTTTTTCTGGTTTATCTTGAGATTTTTCATCTGAACTGACACTTTTGGCAGTAGTGCTAGCCTTTAAGCCAATTATTGGTAAAATAATTTCCTGTACGGATGATTCATAAGTGTTGATTAGTTGATTGAGAATAATCTCAGGAGACATTCCATGCTTGATAGAAAGACGTGATAAATCAGTGTAATACTCGGCAGGACTCTTTTCTAATTTGGGATTGACAGTCATGATTTCTGAAATGGGATCTTTACTGACGAAAATTAACAAGGTGCGCCGCATCTCACGGTAACGCAACAAATGGTCAAGCCAATCTTGAATTCCATGTTTGGCTAGTTTTTCGCCAAAGATAATTACTTGGTTTTGAAGTAAGGTAATCTCGCGATTGAGTGAAGTATTGATGAGATTGAATCCTTCATAAATCGAAGGAGCTTCTTTGGTTACTACGATTACATTTGGACCGTTAGCGCCACCCCCTGACTGTCCACCAGCAAGCTGTGAAGGAATAGCAATCATTGCTGACACAAGAACATGACGTGAATCGGGAGCGAGTTCGAAGCCCAGAGCTTGAACGAGGGCGAGATTGTCTAGCTCGCGCCGATCCCAGCAACCAGTGAGGATAACTAGATTAATCAAGATAATAAAGGTGATTCGACTAATATTTTTTTTCTGTTTCATGATTTACTCCTTATCCCTTTACGACGGATTAAAGCACCAATCCAGAGAAGCAAGGGAATCCCGAAGAAGATTATTGCATAGTAGTTATCCATCTCAAAACTATTTAATTCTACGGATTGAGTCATGTTGTTCGGAATTAAGCTGATGGTATAAACTAAAAGCCCGAGTGGAATAATTAGTGGTCGATAATTTTTGATACGGAAGGTCTGGGCAAAACTGGTTACTGTGCTATAGAAAAGGCTACTTAAATTTAGACCAGCAATGAAAAACCAGAGAAAAACGAAGAATGCTTCGGTTCTTTGTGCAAATCTTTCAATAGCAACTAAACGCGCTAATTGAAAGACTGGAAATAGCAGTTTATTAGCAGATTCGTAGTTATAAACTAGAATTACTAGGGTTGTGAATAGAGTGTTAATGAAAATTGCGATAATTAAACTATTCAAACCAAGCTTAAAAAGTTTATTTTGTTCTCTAACTAAGGGGGCAATAATTCCTAGGAGTAGAAGTTCTGAAAAAATGCTGCTCTGTGGTAGAGATTCCTTAAGTAGTGGCACGATTCCTGGCCCAAGTACGGGAGCAAGTTGTTGGAAATTTGCAGTTGTTAAGCTAAAACCAAAAATGATGATTAAAGCTAAAAGAACGTATGGGCCATAAAATTGAGCGAGACGACTGATAGCTTCAATGCCTAAATAACAGCTATAAATAAGGATAATGATAAAAGATAGACTAATGACACTAATTGGAGTGTGTGGTAAAATTGAGAGAATAAAACTTTCAGTAAATTGTCTGAAAAACAAGCCTGTAATAATTATAAAAAACAGAAAGAGGCTACAATTGATAATCGTACCGATTGATCTTCCGAAAATTTCGGATGAGATCTGAAGAATGTTTTTGTTAGGGAAACGTTGTAGTAAGTTGTTGAGCAGCAGAAAAGCAATTAAGCTAATCAAACCAGCCAAGATTACCAGCAACCAGCTAGCAGTCTGCCCTAACAAAACCATATCGCGTGGAAATGAGAGGAATATTTTACCTGTCATTATGATAATTAATAAGGATAGACTTTCGCGATAGCCAAGCTTACCATCATTATTCATTATATTCTTTATCTCCTGAATCACTTTGATTATTTTTCCAAGGTCGCGAGTTGGTTTTTTGCCGAATAAGATCGAGTGGTCTTAGAAAGTTTGGGCGAAAACGCTGATTAAAGGAGAAAGGACGCATAATTTGATCTTGAGCATTATTGCGGCTAGGAGCAAGTGGTGTTAAAAATGGTACTCCAAAACTAGAAAGATTGACTAAATGCAAGCTGATTAGGAAGATACCTAAAGCGAGACCAAAGAAGCCTAAAACTGAGGCTAAGATTAGAAAAATGAAACGTAAGATACGTACTGCAAAAGAAGCATTATAATTTGGAATTACGAATGAACCTAGCGCAGTAATGGCGATGACAATGATTAAAATTGGGCTAACAATGGAGGCGGCTACGGCTGCTTGTCCGAGCACCAACGCACCAACAATACCAATGGTAGGACCAATGATGCTTGGAATACGGATCCCAGCCTCGCGGATTAATTCAAAAGCAAATTCCATGAGGATAATCTCCACTATGGCAGGAAAGGGTACGTTTTCTCTTGCCGAAGTCATGGCGAGTAGCAAGTGTGTGGGGATCATCTCTTGATGAAAATTTACTAAACTAATATAAATTGCTGGGAGGAAGAGAGCGGTAAAGAGTGAAACTGAGCGAATAAAACGTAAAAAATTTCCATATGGCCAGCGTAAATAGTAGTCTTCTGAGGCATGAATAAACATAGTATAGGTTGCAGGAAGTATAATTGAGAAGGGACTGTTTGCCATTACAATTCCTACAAAACCCTCGCGAATTTGAGCAGCCAAACGATCGGGACGTTCAGTGGAAAGAAGTTGAGGAATAATTGAAAGTGGGTGCTCTTCGAGGTACTCTTCTAAAGTGCCAGTTTCAGCGATAAAATCGGT
>JBFYZC010000104.1:0-2896 GCA_041309705.1 Bacillota bacterium
TATCTAATTGAAGTTCTTCATGTTATTTGGTTATTATTTTGTTTTCCCTCTTTTTCTCGTAGGAATCGTTTTGTATGACGTAGGAACTATTCTGTAACCCGCCTGAATGATTTTGTAAGTGGTAGGAATAATTTTGTAAGTCGTAGAAATCACTTTGTAAGTCGTAGGAATCATTCTGCAACTCGTAGGATTCACTTTGTAAGTCGTAGGAGTCACTCTGTAAGTCGTAGAAATCACTTTGTAAGTCGTAGGAATGGTTATGTAAGTCGCCTGAATTAGAATGTAAATAGCTAGAGACGCACCGCCGTGCGTCTCTATGAGGTAACCACAAAGGATTTCCTACAACAATTTATTCCCGTTAATCTCAATCATAAACTGACATTCAAGAAACGCTGCGGCGCGACGACACATCATCATTCGCATCAAAAAAATCTCGAAATATTCCATGACTGGGCAGATTGCGGTCTCGATCTTTAATTCCAAAGTGATACTGCGTTTCTCCGGATCGACATTCAGAAACGAATGCACCGCCGCATAATTCACCCGATCATGAATATCGAAGGTTGCCAGATCTTTATTCCGCACCCGACTGCGATGCACATCAGATTTATCCGCCAGAATCAACGCCGCGGCTACCTGATTCACCGCCTCGCCACATTCCTCTTCGTGGTTGCCAATCGCCCCGGCAATCATTGCCGCATGAGCTGGATCAAATTCTTTACTCAGCAAATAATTTAGAATAATCAAAGCACCACTCTGTCCATGTTCACCCCGGTTCACAATATTCCCCACATCATGCAGATAACCCGCAATTGCCGCCAGTTCGGCAAGATTTTCCGGATAACCCAGCCGCAACAGCACATTCTGCGCAATATGTGAGACTAATCCGGCATGACGAAACCCATGCTCAGTGTAGCCCAGTACCCCTAAGTGTTCATCCGCTTTCAAGATAAAGGCATTAATAATTGGATCTTTCTTGATCGTATTTAATGTTAAAGACATCTCTTTCACCTACTTTGCTAAAATGTAAAAAAAGAGAGTCACAAGAGCAGCTTACTCACTCCTTGAATCTCTCCTAATCACTACTTTACATTGGCTATTGAGGCACGGGTACATTTGATCTCTACTTTCTCAGAGATCCGCAACTTAATATTTTCATTATCAAGCTCAGTAATCTCACCATGAATTCCACCCATGGTGATGATCTTGTCACCTTTCTTTAAACCATCTAACATTGCCTGACGCTGCTTTTGCTGTTTTTTCTGCGGCATAATCATAAAAAAATAAAAGACTCCAATCATCAAAACAAATGGAACAATCTGCGCCCAACCGGCTGCAGAGGTAGCGGTAGGATTGGCAGCAGGTGCTGCTGCAGCAAGTATCAACCACTTCATCAATCAATAGCCTCCTTTATGTATCAATATCTCTTATGCGAGACCTTATTCGACAAGAAAGAGTTTTCTCCTGTTAAAGATTACTGAAACTTTGGTGATTTCTTCTCAAAAAAAACCACTAATGCCAGCTAAAACTTACTCTTGGCAATAAAAAACTTCTAACGGTACTATTATACAATCATACTTAATAAAATTTAATAAATCATTTAAGGAGGCAGAAATTTGAGTAAAAAGAAGGATGGGCATCCTAACAAACTTTGGTGCAATGCACCAGAACCATATCCCGAACCAAAAGTAATTGGTCAAAATCTATACTATGCCAATCTCTTACTGGAAGATTATGCTGGTCTGGTAAGTGAAATCACCGCGATTAATCAATATCTCTATCATCACTTTACCTTTTATAACTATGAAGATCTGGCAGAACTTCAGGAATGTGTCGCGATTGGCGAGATGACTCATATGGAATTACTCGCTGAGACCATTCTCCTGCTGGGAGGAGATCCACAGTTTCGTACCTTGACTAATAATAATCCAACTTACTGGTCAGGGACTTATGTTTACTATGGCACTGAGATTTGCGACAAATTAGCCGCTAATATTGGTGCCGAACTTCAAGCGATTCAACAATACCGGCTTCATCAAAGTCTGATTGCCGATCCCCATATTCAAAAATTAATTGATCGGATCATTATGGATGAAGAAAAACACCTCACCCTCTTTCGTGAAGCGGTCAAAAAATATTGTCCCAAGCCATAAATTTCCGATGAAGCAAAACGGGAGTACATTATTTACTGCCATAACGTGCAAAAAACTCCCGTTTTCGTTCATAAAAAGTATCAGTACGCAAACCTTCACGAATCTCGGTCATTAATTGTTTTAAAAAGAAGAGATTATGATAAGTGACCAGATGTGCGCCGAGAATCTCGCCCGCTTTAAAGAGATGACGCAGATAGGCGCGAGTATAATTCTGACAGGTAGGACAGGCACAGTTGGGATCAAGCGGCGTAAAATCACGTGCATATTTGGCATCACGAATGATTACCCGTCCTAAAGAGGTTAACGCCGTCCCGTTTCTAGCAATCCGAGTCGGGAAAACACAGTCAAACATATCAATCCCGCGTTCCACTCCTTCCCAGAGTGCATCAGGTGAACCGACTCCCATCAGGTAACGTGGCTTATTCTGTGGCAAAATTGGTACTGTATAATCAAGTACTTCGTACATGATCTCTTTGGGTTCACCAACACTTAAGCCCCCAATCGCATAACCGGGGAAATCCAGCTCCACCAATCCACGCGCACTTGCCTCTCGCAAATCTTGATAATTAACCCCTTGCACAATCCCAAAGAGCGCCTGCGTTGGATGCTGATGTGCTGCCCGACAACGCTCTGCCCAGCGGTGGGTTCGTTCCATCGCTTCTTTAGCTTTTTGATAGGTTGAGGGATAAGGTAAACAGACGTCAAATGCCATTGCAATGTCTGCTCCTAAACCCATTTGAATC
>JBFYZC010000105.1:0-6179 GCA_041309705.1 Bacillota bacterium
ACATCTCTTCGATCAGCTTACGTTTACTTGGATGATCAAATTGAAAGTGATTATCAAGTGGTTCATTGAGGATTTGATTAATTTTCAAACTAGGATTTAAGGCAGCGAGCGTATCTTGAAAGATTAGCTGAGAATTTTTATGAAAATATTTTAATTTTTTTCCTTTCAGTTGATTGATCGCTTCACCTTGAAAGAAAATGCTACCCAAAGTACTCTTCTCCAAACCAACCAAAAGTCGTGCCAAAGTACTCTTCCCACAACCAGTCTCCCCAACTAAACCAACTACTTCATTTTGGGCTATCTCAAAAGAAATCTGTTTAATTACTTGAAGATGTTTCGTTTGAGGTTGAAATAAAGCTATTTTGGGAGCATACTCTTTTACTAAGTTAACTACTTTTAACACGAACTCACTTCCTCACATTTTCCAAAGGTAGCGTTGATTAAGGCACGAGTATATGCTTGTTTTGGGTGGTCAAAGATCTGCAAAACATTTCCGTGCTCCACGATCATTCCATTTTTCATCACTAAAACTTCATCAGCTAATTCAGCCACCACTCCAAAATCATGCGTGATTAGGAGGAGTGTTGTCTGCAGCTTTTTTTGAATTGCCTTAAACTGTGCTAAAATTTCTTTTTGTACCGTAACATCTAGAGCAGTGGTTGGTTCGTCCGCAATAATTAGTTCTGGCTGAAGGAAAATTGCCATCGCAATCATTAGACGTTGTAACATGCCACCACTTAATTGAAAAGGATATTGATTCAAAACGATAGTTGGGTCTGAGAAACTTAAATCTTTCAAAATAGTGTTAAGCTCATCATAAAAAGTTTTTTGCTCGAAGCGCTGGTGACTAATGGCGAATTGCTTTATTTGTTTGCCAATTGTTAAAGCTGGATTGAAAGAGTTCATTGGATTTTGAAAGATCGAAAAGACTTTTTTACCACGTAAAGAATTTAATACTGTTTGATTTGCTAAGAGATTTGTTTGATGAAAAAAAATCTCGCCACTGATTAGACACGCCTCTATAGGCAAAACGCCACTAATCGCAAGACCAGTAAGACTTTTCCCACTTCCACTCTGACCCACAAGACAGGTAATTTTGCCAGTAGTTAATGCAAAATTAATCTGATTTACCACTGTAACCAGTTCTTTCCCCTTCCAAAAGGCAATTTCTAAATTATTTACAGTTAAGATTTTATTCAAGAAAACACCTCAAATCAGGGTTTTTTACCAATAAAAACAATGCGTTGGTATGGATTTAACAATTTTTCTTGAAAAGGCATCACACGACGTTCCAATTTTTCAATCTCAGTTAATTTTTCTATTTGAAGATCTACTAAATCAGTATTTTTAATTAAGTCTACTAGTTTACGTGCATTAGTTGCTTGCATCAGCGGCAGATTTGCTTGTAAAGCTTGGCTGTAATCATTTTGATGATCCCAAGGATTTCTTCTTTCCGTAATCGCGATATAGAGTTTTCCTAAAAAACGTTGTACTTGACAATAGTATTTATTATGAAACCAGTCTCCATCGATTAAGATCAGTTTACCTCCAGGTTTTAAAACACGAATCCATTCCGAGAGTGCTTGAGCTGGTGCTGGTAATGTCCAGAGAAGATGACGATTAATAACAACATCATAAGAATTATCATTTTCCTTCAGATTTTCAGCATCTCCAAAAGCAAAATCAATCTCTAAATTAGCTTGAGTAGCTTTAGTTTTTGCTTCTTCTAACATACCAGTAGAAATATCCAGCCCTTTGCAATGATAGCCTAATTCAGCCAGCAGTAAAGCAAGAAAACCAGTGCCAGTCCCAACATCAAGAATTTTTTGAGGTGCTCCTCCGATTGTCTTTTTCAAAAATGACTGCCACGCCTCTTTTTCAAGATCACTTTTAAGACCATGCGCATATTGAGCATCATATTGGGTTGACCAATGATCCCAACAATTAGCAATTTCAGTTTTAATTTTTGATTCCATATCTATTCCTCCTGATATTTTGGGTTAAAAATAAGATATTGTTTTAATGATTCGCCTAAAAAATTGATCGCCAGTAAAGAAAGGATAGTCATTAAACCAGGAAATAACCAAATCCACCAAGCACCACTTAGTAGATCGCTTTGCGCATTATTCAGCATATTTCCCCACGTAGGAATCTCCGGTGGTACTCCTAAGCCAAGAAAACTAAGTGAAGTTTCGATGAAGATCGCTTGAGCAGCATTAAAAATTGCAATCAAGATAATACTAGTCAAACTATTTAGTAAAAGATTAAACCAAAAAATTTTCCAAGCAGGTGTATGCAAAATTTGTGCTGCTTTAACAAACTCTTGCTCTTTTAGGGCTTGAAATTCTCCACGTACAATACGTGCCATTGACATCCAGGTCGTGCTCCCAATAATGATAATCAAACTAAGAATACCACCATGAATTAAAGTTTGGAGGGCAAGAATGATTATTAAATTAGGAATTGCTAGGATGGTATCAAGTAGACGCATTAGCAATTGATCAAGCCAACCACCAAAATAACCACTAATTCCACCAAAAAAAATCCCCAAGCTAGTCGAGATTAAAACTGATAAAATAGCAACCGTTAAAGAAATTCTCCCCCCATATAAAAGACGGGTTAAAAGATCACGCCCCATACTATCAGTACCCAAAAAATTTTTTGAACTTGGTGGTGCAAAAACCTTAGTAAGATTTGTGGCAGTAGGATCAATTTGTGTTAGCAAAGGAGCTACTATTGAAATAAAAAGTAAGCCAAGTAGGAGTGAACTCCAAATTATTAAATTACGTTGGTTAGTATTTTGCTTCATTGATTGAGCTCTCTCCTTAACTTGGGATTCAAAATCAGTGTTCCTAAATCTGTTAAGAAGATACAAGTCACCACTAGTGTTCCACTGATTAAGACTGAACCCATTAAAAGTGGATAATCTCTAGTTAGCGTAGCTTTAACATTGAGTTGACCCAAACCCGACCAAGCAAATAAGGACTCAATAATAATTGACCCACCAAAAAAACCAGGTATCGTCAGCCCTAAATAATTAAGAAATGGAATGCAGGCATTACGTAGCACACCTAGTTTAATAAATTTTGCTGCCAGCCCATTAGCTTTAGCAGTCAAGACATAATATTTTTTCAGTTCTACTCTTACTTGTTCTTGAATAAAGCGAGCATATAATCCAACATGAGTAACTACCATCACCATGACTGGAAGAATTAAATGACAGATCCGATCTAATAGATCTCCTCCATCATGTATGCTTTCCACTCCTGAAGAAGGAAGTACTTGCAGAAAGACGGAGAAAAACATAATACTAAAAATTCCCAACCAAAACGAAGGAATTGAGGAAAAAATGATACTCCCAGCACTTAAAATTTTTTCCCACCCAGAACCAGGATTAAAGCCACCTTTTAAACCCAAATAAAGCGCCAAAACTACAATCAAAAAAAACGAAACCCCGAAAAGAAGTATCGTATTGGGCAAACGTTCTGCCAATATAAGACTTACAAGACGACCTTCACGATAAGAAATACCAAGATTACCATGCAATACCTGAGTAAACCAGTGTGCATAACGTTCGACCAGCGGACGATCAAATCCGAAATTGTGATTAATGCGCACACGTTCAGCAGGGGTGAGCTGCTGAGCTTCACCCCCGTATAAGGCAAGCGCTGGATCACCCGGCGCAAAATCAATGATACTAAAAGCAATCACACTAATTAAAAAGATCACCAAAACACTTTGTAAAATTCGTTTATAGATAAATTCAATCATTATTTTATTGACCATTCCTCAAGATTCCAAAGAAAACCAGCCCCGTGATGCCCTAAAGTCCGTAATTTAATCCCCGAAATCTTTTTATTCACTCCATAAAGAGCTTTCAGGTAAACAATAAAATTGTAAGCTGGGTCAGCCGCTAATTCTGTTTGTAATTGTTGATAGATCTGCTTGCGTAGTTTAAAATCGCTAGTAGTACGTCCTTTCTCAAGCATTTCATCCACTTTTAAATTTGAATATCCACCAAAGTTCCATTCGATCTCGGCATTAGGTGAATGAAAAATTCGGTAAGTATGGTCATCCGCATCAAAAGGACTTCCAAAAACTAAAACAAATACATCAGTATTTTCAATCTTGATCACACTCCAATCAAGAGCTTCTACTTTCACTACTGCACCGATCTTTTTAAATTGATCCGCTAAATAATTAGCAATTTTAACTCTCACTTCGTCGGTAAGTGGCGCAGTGATCGTAAATGCTAACTTTTTGCCATTCTTTTCACGAATTCCATCTTTATTTAATTTCCAACCACTCTGTTCTAATAATGCTTTCGCTTTGGTCAGATCAAAAGAATACTTCTCGATCGCTGGATTATTAAAGGCATTAATCTGTAATGGAGAATAAGCTGCCATTCCATAGCCTAAAAGAATCCCCTTGACAATACTTTGACGATCCACCGCGTAATTGAAAGCTTTACGCAGATTAAGATCTTTCCATAATTCTTTATTAAAGTTATACATTAAACAACGATAATCAGCTGTAGGAATCTGATAAACTTTGACTTTGTTACTACTAGCGACTCGTTTTACTTGACTTGGTTCAAGAAAAGCTAAATCTACTTCCCCGGTAATTAATTGAAGCGCACGTTGATTCCCATCAGGAATAAATTTGAAGATTACCTTTTCGATCTTGGCAGGTTGTCGATAATATTGTTTAAAACTTTTTAAAGTAAGACTTTGACCTTTCTCCCATTTTTCAAATTGATAAGGACCATTACCAATTGGATGATGATTAAAAGGTGCGGTGTTGATATCGACATCTTTAAAAGCATGAGCTGGAACAATCCCTAGTGTTAATTTATCCAAAAAGGCAGGGAATGGTTTTTTAAGTATAATTTTAACTTCACTAGCATTAACTGCGCTAATTGTTTTCACCAGTTTAAATTCTGGTTTAATCTTTGAATTTACTTTTTCATTAAGAATACTTGAAATAGTAAAAACTACATCTTGCGCAGTTAACAAAGTTCCATCATGAAAACGAACGTTAGTGCGAAGCTTAAAATCATAAACCAATCCATCAGGAGAAATTGTATATGCAGTTGCAAGATCTTTTTGAGGAAGATTTTGTGCATCGAATTTCATTAAGCCACGAAAGATTAGACCATCGGCATTGGAACCATCTAAAATTGGATTAATCAAATCGTACTCGAATTCAGCAGCATAGACTAGGGTTTGGTGGCTAGCTTTAGTCTTAGCATAACTAACTACTCCACCAATCATCAAACTCGCAACTAACAAAGTGGCAAAAAACTTAGATTTTAAACACCGTTGCAATTAAAAGCCCCTCCTTAAAATTAAAAAATCGTGTTACGATTTTTAAAAAAGTAATACCGAAGTTTTTCGACAGAATTATCAAAAATCCTTTTTTAAACTAAAAAATTTTGGTAAACTAAGCTTAATAATTTTCTTTATTTAAAGGAAATTTTATTATCAAAAACGAATTTTTAATAATTTAATTAATAATTATAATATTACGGGAGGAAAATGGATTCAGAGTTGCAACGCATTGGAGTCTCTTTAGATAATTCACTGTTAGCACAGTTTGATGCTTTAATTGAAAGTAAAGGTTATACCAATCGCTCCGAAGCGATTCGTGATCTAATTCGTGACTATCTAATTGCCGAGGAATGGAAGAATGAAGCAGGCGGCGCAGTCGGGACTATTACTTTAGTTTATAATCATCATCTGCGTGAGATGTCTGATAAATTAACTAATTTACAACATCAATTCCATCAAGAGATTGTCTCCGTTCTACATGTTCATCTCGATGCCCATCATTGTCTTGAAGTATTAGTAGTAAAAAGTGATAAAACAAATATCCAAAAAATTGCTGGACTTTTAAGTAGTATGAAAGGAGTTAAGCAATGTAAATTAGTCACTAGTTCAACTGGGGAGAATCTGTGATTCATTTTCCCACTTCGGAGTACCTCAGAGACACTTCGGAGTACCTTGGAGGTAGTATGAAGTACTTCAGAGGCAGTATGAAGTACCTCAGAGACACTTGGGAGTACCTTGGAGGTAGTATGAAGTACCTTGGAGACACTTCGGAGTACCTTGGAGGTAGTATGAAGCAGCTGGGCGTCTATTTAGATGTAAGACGTGAGAAGCGGGAAGTCGATGTAGGGA